>DUOR01000366.1 GCA_012838715.1 Actinomycetales bacterium | reverse complement strand
GTAGAGGTCCCACTTCTCCGTGACACCCGGCTTGGAGCGGTGCTGACGGGTCAGCGGGGAGGTCTCCACGGGGAAGTCCTTGACGAAGATCGGGCCGGTGAGCTGATCCTCGCAGAGCAGCTCCCAGATCTCCTCGACGAGCTTGCCGTGGCCCCAGCCGCCCTTGGCGGGGACCTCGAGGCCGATGACGTCGGCAAGCGCCTTGAGCTCCTCGACGGTGGAGTCGATGGTGACCTCCGGCTGGCCGGGGAACTTCCGGGCCAGCGCCTCGTTGAGGGAGGGGTACATCTCGATCTCGGGCCACTGCATCAGGCCAAGCAGGATGTGCTCGGTCCCGATGTAGTTGTGGTTGAGCATGCGCGCCTATTCCTGTGCGAGGACGATGACGCGTCGTGCCCGGTCGGTAAACCTTTCGAACATGCTGCTTCTCCCTAACCGTATGCCTTACCGTCTATTTCTAACTGTCCCCCACTCTAACGCGGGAGGACGACAATTCATTCGAACCTTGAAAACCCGGACTTCGGTTTTCCACGGTCTCCGCTGGTCAGGGACTTGTACGCCGGTAGCGAACAGGCCATTTCCGCCCCACTGTTCCTGGCGTGGCCGCCGGGCAGGATAGTCCGTGGCCGACCGCGGGGACGGGCCGCTTCAGGCGCGCGGAATGCCGGAGTCGAATTCGATGACCTCGTCGCAGACGTGGCGCATCAGGTCCCGGTCGTGGGAGACGACGAGCATGCCGAGGTTGCGCTCGCGCACCGCAGCGACCAGCTTGGCCCAGATGTCGGCCTGCAGCAGGCCGTCCATCATCGTCGTGATTTCATCGGCCACCAGGTAGCGGGTCCGCGGGTCCAGGGCCCGGGCGATGCTGATGCGCTGCAGCTGCCCGCCGGAGACCTCGAGTGCCCGGCGCGTGAGCCACTCCGGTTGGATGCCGAGGTGGTCGAGGGTGTCGCGGTCGATGTTCTCCACCACCCGGGACAGGCGCCACCGGGGGTCGACGGCGCGTTCCGGGTGCTGCTGGATCAGCTGCGCCGGGTGGAAGGTGCCGTGGGCGACCGGCGCGCCGTCGACGAGCACCCGCCCGCCGGTTGGGGTCAGGTACCCGGTGAGCAGGCGGGCCAGGGTGGACTTGCCGGTGCCGCTGTAGCCGTGCAGGCCGAGGATTCGGCCCTCGGCGAGCGTGATCGAGTAGTCGCGGATCAGCGGGGTCGCCCCGTAGCTGAAGGAGAGGTTCTCCCCGGTCAGGCTCATGACAGCGCCTCCCAGAAATCGTGGGCGGGCTGGGCACGCCACAGCTGGCGCGCATACCCGGTGAGCTCGTCGACGCCCGCCGCCACCGTGTCAATGGTGCCGTCGCGCATGACGGTGATCCGGTCCGCGACGGAGGCCGCGGTGATCATGTCGTGGGTGATGAAGAGGATGGACGCCCCGTCGGTGCGCACCTGGCGGAAGTAGTCCGTCACCTCGGTGACGGCCTCCGGGTGCAGGCCCGGGGTGGGTTCGTCGGCGATGAGCAGCTCCATGTCGTCGCTGACCGACGCCGCCAGACTCACCCGGCGCAGCATGCCGCCGGAGAGCTCGTGCGGGAAGCGCGTGGCGATCTCGGGGCCGAGGCCGAAGCGGGCCAGCTGCGCGATCGGGTCGGAGCCGGAGAGCGCGATGAAGTCGCCGATCTTCATGGTCGGGTCGATGTGGCCGGTGCCCTGGGGGACGTAGCGGACCCTGCCCTTGCGGTCGGCGTCGACAAGCTCGCGGCCGTGGAAGCGGACCTCGCCGGAGACGTGCGCGTTGGGGGGCAGCAGGCCGAGGATGACGTCGGCGAGCAGGGACTTGCCGGCGCCGGACGCGCCGACGACGGCGAGGATTTCGCCGGCGGCCAGGTCCATTGACACGTTGTCGAGCTGGACGACGTGGCGGCGGCGCAGCAGGCCGACGTACTGATGGAAGGCGACCGAGACGTCGGTGACGGTCAGGAGCGGGTCGGTGATCATTGGTGCCTCGAGACGGGGGCGAGCAGGCTGCGGAGCAGGTCCCCGCAGGCGTCGAGCACGGTGGCCAGGGTGACCAGCACGGCGATCGGGCCGAGGACGGCCCACCACTGGCCGTTGGAGAGGTAGCGCATGCCCTCGGCGAGGATGATGCCCAGCGAGGGGGTGGTCGGTTCGATGCCGAAGCCGAGAAAGGTCAGCGTCGACTCGTGGAGGATGGCGTGCGGGAACATGATCGCCAGGCCGACGATGATGTGCGGGGTCAGTGCCGGCAGGAGGTGGTGGCGGATGACCCAGGCGCTCCCGTGGCCCTGGGCGCGCGACATCGCGACGAAGGGCTCCTCCTTGAGCTTGAGGATCTCGGCGCGCAGCAGCCTGGTCAGCGGGGGCCACAGGGTCAGACCGACGGCCAGGACGACGCCGCGCGTTCCTCCGCCGACGGCGAAGGCGATGAGGATGGCGAGCACGATCTGGGGAAGGCCGATGGTGGCGTCGACAAGCCAGGAGACGATGCGGTCGAGCCACCGTGACCCGGCGGTGGCGAGCACGGCGAAGAGGACGGAGACTGCGGTGGACACCAGCGCGGTGAGCGCGCCGATGCGGATGCTCAGCCACATGCCCTTCATCGTGCGGGCGGCCAGATCGCGCCCGACCCAGTCGGTGCCGAGCGGGAACTGCCAGCTCGGCGGGAGGTTGCGCTGACCCCCGGTGGGCTGGATGGCGGACTGCGGGTAGAGGCCGGAGGCGAGCGCGATCCCGAGGATCAGCAGGAACGCGACGCTGACCAGGACCAGCAGACGCCCGCGGTTGTTGCGCGGGTGGACGAGCCGACCGAAGCGCAGCCAGCGCAGGCCGAGCGCCCGGCCCCAGCGGTTGGTGTGCAGGACGTCGGCGCGGAGGAACTCAGGCATCGACGCTCCTCCTCACCCGCGGGTCGACGAGGATGGCGATGACGTCGGCGATGAGGTTGCCGACGAACACCAGCACCGCGGACAGGGTGACCGCGCCCAGCAGCAGCGGGACGTCCGAGGCGATCGCCGCCTTGGTGATCAGCGCGCCCAGACCGTGGTAGGAGAAAACGACCTCGGCCAGGGCGGAGCCGCCGAAGAGCATCGACAGCGAGGTGAACTGCAGCATCACCGCCGGCAGCAGGGTGTTGCGCAGACCGTGGTGGCGGACGATCCCCCAGGTGCCCAGGCCACGGGTGCGGGCGAAGCGGGCCATGTCGGACTCCATGACCTGGCTCACCGACTGGCGGGTGTGCAGGGTGACGTTGGCGATGGCGACGATGGCCACGGTGATCGCCGGCAGGACGGCGTGGCGCAGCCGGTCGAGGAAGGTGACGTCCGCGGAGACCATGCCCAGCGGCTGCGAGAGCCCCAGCGGGACCCAGCCCAGCTGCACCGCGAAGACGAGCATGAGCACCAGGCCGACGACGTAGGGCGGCGTGGAGGTGAGCACGTAGCAGGCGGCGACGATGGCGCGATCCAGCAGCGTGCCCCGGGTCGCGCCGGAGACGACGCCCAGCAGGTAGCCGAGTACGCCGGAGAGCACCCAGGCGATCGACATCAGCAGCAGGGAGTTGGCGATGGCGTGGCCGATGATGCCCGCGACGTCGGCGCGGTAGAGGTTGCTGACGCCGAAGTCACCGGCGAGCATGCCGCCGAGCCAGCTGACGTAGCGTTCGTACCAGGGCCGGTCCAGGCCCCACAGCGCGGTGATGCGCTCGACCTGGTCGGCGCTGACGCCGCGCTGCATGGACGCGACGTACTGCGCGACCGGGTCCAGGGGGGAGGCCTCGACCAGGACGAAGGCGACGAAGGTGACGCTGATCAGCAGGAAGAGCATCCTGGCCAGCGTCCAGGAGAGCCGTTTTAACGCCATTGCGTCACATTCTGGAAGATCTGCATGCCGTGCCCGTGGCCGTGGGTGATCTGCTCGCCGATGTCGACGCGGTCGTTGATCAAGTACAGGTGATCGCGGCGCAGGATCCACAGCATGGACACGTCACCGGTCTCCGGGTGGGAGGAGGCGCCCGCGGCCTGGGCGGCCTGCCACTCCGGGATGGATTCACCCAGGGTGTCCGCGAGGCGGGCCCTGGTCAGGTGCTCGTCCACCTCCGGGTCGGAGTAGTTGGGCATGTTGTTGTAGCTCACGCCGACGGACTCGGAGGAGTAGGTGTCCCACAGCTCCTTCGGGCTCAGCGAGCCGAGCGCGAAAACGACGGCCTTGGACTTGCCCTCGGCGTAGATGTCGTCCCAGGTCGCCCCCTCCGGCTCGAAACGGATGCCGAGCTCGGCGGCCTGTGCGGCGAAGGACTCGGCCAGGTCGGCGCGCGCCGAGTCGCTGGTGGTGTACATCAGGCCGACGACGGCCTCGACGCCGTCCTTGTCGACGGTGCCATCGCCGTTGGTGTCGATCCACCCGGCGTCGGCAAGCAGCTTCTTCGCGCCCTCGGGGTCGGCGTCGGCGAAGCGGACGTCCTCGGTGCCCCACGGCAGCGTGTCGGCGACGGAGTAGGCCGGCTCGCCGTAGCCGGCGACGACGATGTCGTTGAGTTCCCGGCGGTCGACGCCCAGCGAGAGCGCCTTGCGCACGGCGCGGTCGGAGGTGACGTCGTTGCCGCCCGGCCCCTCGATGCCCATGGTTTCGGCGGTGCCGCCGGCCGGCTCGGTGGGCAGGGTGATGGCCATGGTCTCGACGGACTCGAGCTGCTCGAGGGTCATCCCCTCGAACTGGCGGTCGGCGTTGGTGTAAGAGACTTTCGCGACGTCGACCGTGCCGGCCTGGGCCGCGCTGAGGGCGGCCTCCTCGTCGGCCAGGTAGAAGGTGAGCTTCCGGTACGTCAGCTCCTCCGGGTAGTGCGGGTTGGCCTCCATGATCAGCTGCTCGCCGTCCTGGTACTCGACGACCCGGTACGGGCCGGAGGCGATCGGGTTCTGCGAGTAGCCCTCGCCGTAGGCGTGCTCCGGCAGGATGGCGATGGTCGCCGCCTGCGGGCCGAAGAGGGAGTCCGGCTGGACCAGCTCGATCTCGACGGTGCGCTCGTCGACGGCGCGGACCTCGGCGACGTTGGTGAGGTCGAACTGGGTGCCGTCCTCCTTGAGCAGGTCGTAGGTGAAGACGACGTCGGCGGCGGTGACCGGCTCACCGTCGGAGAACATGAAGTCCTCGCGCAGGTGGAAGGTCCAGACCGTGCCCTTGTGGGAGAAGTCCCTCGCCAGGTCGCCGACCAGCTCCATCTCGCCGGTCTCCGCGCTGCGGTTCCACTGCACCAGGGAGGAATGCAGCACCTTGTGCTCCTGGTGGTTGCCCCAGCCGCGCAGCGGGTCGAACTCGCCCTCCCCGACGTCGCCGACGGCGAGCACCAGCTCGTCCTCGGCGCGGGTCTGTGCGGTGGGGGCCGCCGTGGTCGAGTCCGTTCCGGAGCAGGCCGCCAGGGTCAGGGCGGCCACGGCCACCAGACCGGCGAGGGCGGTTGAGCGTCGGGACATAGGGTTCCTCCGTGCGTCGACTTCAATCATTCAATTGGTTATTTGATAATACGGTGTGGGAATACCTAATTCACCGCAACCCTCGGGCCGCGTGAAAAGTCCGGGTCCGACGGCGACCTGCCCGCCCAGCCCCGAGAGGGTCCGGGGCGGGTCAGGCAGTCGAGCCGGGCGGCGTCGCGTCAGTACTGACGCAGGGTGATGTCGCGGTGGCCGCGGAGCTGGCCGCGCACCTCCCCCGCGACGTCGAGAATGAGCTGGAGCAGCTCCTCGGTGCGGTTGCCCAGGGCACGCACGACGAAGCCGGGACGCTCGGTCGCGGTCACCGAGGCGATCATCGACTCGTCCGCCGCGGCATGCTCGTCGATCTTCGCACGCACGTCACGGATGAGATCCTCGGTGACGCCCGGGTCGAAACAGATGGCCGTCGCCACATGGGTGCGGCCACCCATGTAGAACTCCTTCTCCTGCCCGAAATCGCTGGCGAGCGGCTGGAGCTTGATGTTGTCGACCAGCGCGAGCTCGCCGCCGACGTTGACCACGTTGCGCAGGTGCGCCTGCTTGTACAGGAAGTGCCCGCCGTCCGGGGACCAGCCCGGGGTGACGATGTCCGAGAAGAACAGCGAACCGTTCGGGTGCACGTTGGCGGTGAGGTGCTGACGGAAGTCCGCGTCGCGGTAGAGAATCAGCTGATCCGGGATGTACTCCAGGACCGCACCCTCGGCGACGTTGAACTCCACGTTCTGCACCACATAATCGTCCGGGGTGCGGTAGACCTTGGCCGCCGACTGGTCGGTCAGCAGCGCGGACGCACCCTCGGCGACGTCGACCTTGATGCGGTAGGCGTCGCCGCCGACGTACCCGCCCCCCGGGTTGACGATGATGTAGTACACCTGACCGGAGTCATCGAGGTAGTGCGGGCGGATGATTTTCAGCGCGCGGGAGTGGTACTGCGAGGTCGCGATGGACTTGCCGCCGCTGACCTCGATGCCGAGCTCCAGGACGCCCATCTCCTCGCGCGGAGGCTGATGGTGGAAGATGCCCGACGGTAGATCCCAGCCCATTAGTTGGCCAGATCCAGCATGAGGACGTCGTGACGGATCCAGTCGATCACCTTGTCCAGGCCTTCATCGGTCTTGAGGTTGGTCAGCACGAACGGCTTCTCACCACGGAAGACCTTGGAGTCGTCCTCCATGACCTTCAGGTCGGCGCCGACGTGCGGGGCCAGGTCGGTCTTGTTGATGATGAACAGGTCGGACTTGATCATGCCCTGGCCCGCCTTGCGCGGGATCTTCTCGCCCTGGGCGACGTCGATGATGTAGATGGAGAAGTCGACCAGTTCCGGGGAGAAGGTGGCGGACAGGTTGTCGCCGCCGGACTCGACGAAGACGAGCTCCAGATCCGGGTGGCGCTCCAGGAGCTCCTCGTAGGCGGCGTCATTCATCGAGGTGTCCTCACGAATGGCGGTGTGCGGGCAGCCGCCGGTCTCGACGCCGATAATGCGGTCCTCCGGGAGGAGGCCCTCGCGGGCGAGGATCTTGGCGTCCTCGGTGGTGTAGATGTCGTTGGTGATCGCCGCCATGGAGATCTCGCCGTCGAGTGCACGGGTGATGCGCTCGATCAGGGCAGTCTTGCCGGAGCCCACCGGGCCGCCGACGCCAATCTTGATTGCACCCATTGTGTCAATCCTTTCGTCTAACTTCTGTTTGATCGTCCCAATTTTAGGACATGAACATGCGGGAGCGAAGGGCCTCGTGGGCCATCTGGGCCACCTCGAGGCGGGGCGCCGCGACACCGAAATCGCTCGTCTGGTGGCGCATCGTCATCTCGATGGCCTGCTCGATCGCCTCATAGGCGCCGACCAGCACACGCTGGCCGGCGTCCTGGCCCAGCGGGATGGCTCGGATGGCGTTCTGGGTCATCGAGTTGGCCATCTGCATCAGGTACGCGGCGACCGCGTCCTCGACGTCGACTCCATGAGCGCCGAGCACCAGGCCCGCCGCGATACCCGGGTTGCCCTTGAGCTCGCGGGCATTGATCGCGGCCACGTACTCGGTGACCAGGTGGTCCTCCGGCGCCACGATGGCGGCGACGCGCGACCAGCGCTTGCCCATCGAGTTCATGGAGGTGCGGACCTCCTTCGGCGTCTGGCAAGCGTGGGCCAGCTGGTCCAGCTCGACCAGGAGCTGACGCTTCGTGGCGTCGTCAAGCTCGCTCTTCTGCAGCTCGACGGCGAACTTCACGGCCAAAGCCTCGTTGTAGCTGGCCTGACGCAGGTAGCCGTGCAGCCACCGGCCGTAGCCCTCGGCGTCGATGATGTCCTCGGCCAGGACATAGGTCTCGAGGCCGGCGGAATGGGCGAAACCACCGGTCGGCAAAGCGGAGTCGGTCAGGTGCCAGATGACCAGCTCTGCGCGACGGTTAGTGAGAGTGCTCAGCATGGCGGAATGCCTCCGGCATCACGTGCTCACCGCGGGAGAACGCCACATTGAGGTGCTCCAGGGTGTGCTCGACGGTGTGGTCGTAGCGGACGACCATGACTTCCTTGCCGAACTCGCTGTCGGCGCCGAAGAACTGCGCCTGCAGGTGACGGTTGCCCAGGGTGTGGGCCACGGCCAGCGCCTCGCGGATGGAGGCCGGGGCGATCACCAGGACGTCGGAGGCGGCCATGCGCGCGACGACGGCGTTCTCGCCCTCGCGCTGCAGGACGTCACCGTCGTAGAGCTCACGAAAGTCGTTGGAAAGGCGCAGGGCGACCTCGTTGCCGCCCTCGGTGGTCACTCGCTGGACCCGCTTGAGACGGCTCTCATTGTCGAACACGGCGTAGTCGATGTTCAGCCCGTCGCGCTCGGCCTCGGTGAGATCGGCGAGGTTACCGGAGATCTCGGTGATAATCATGGGATTCTTTCTTCCAGATTGTGTAGAAAGCAGGTGTGTGGACAACAAAGGCGGGGTCGGTGTGAACCGCCCCGCCAGTGTTGACATCGGCCGGCGACGCTCCAGGCAGAGCGCGCCGCGTCGATTAACCCCTGAGACTAGTACGGAACTAGAACAGGAAGTAACGCTGCGTCATCGGCAGCTCGGTTGCCGGCTCGGAGGTGATCTCCTCGCCGTCGACGCTCAGCACGTAGGTCTCCGGATCAACCTTGATGTCCGGGGTGGCGTTGTTGAGCTTCAGGTCAGCCTTGCGGATGGTGCGCATGTTCTTCGCCTCGACGAAGGTGCGGTCCACGCCCAGCTCCTCCTCGATACCGGCCTCGATGGCGGCGGTCGGCAGGAAGGTGACGGAGGTGCGGCCGGCAGCGGCGCCGCGGGCGCCGAAAGAGTAACGCATGGTGCGCGGCTGCGGGGTCGGGATGGAGGCGTTGGAGTCGCCCATGATGGAACGGACGATGTAGCCCGACTTCAGGACGATGCTCGGCTTGACGCCGAAGTACGCCGGCTCCCAGATGACCAGGTCGGCCAGCTTGCCCTCCTCCACGGAACCGACGGTGTCGGAGACGCCGGAGGCGATGGCCGGGTTGATCGTGTACTTCGCGATGTAGCGCTTGATGCGCTCGTTGTCGGCGTTGGCGTCGTCGCCCTCCAGAGCACCGAACTGCTCCTTCATGCGGTGCGCGACCTGCCAGGTACGCAGGACGACCTCGCCGACGCGGCCCATGGCCTGGGAGTCGGAGGAGGTGATGGACAGGATGCCGCGGTCGTGCAGGACGTCCTCGGCCGCGATGGTCTCCTTGCGGATGCGGGAATCCGCGAAGGCCACGTCCTCCGGAAGATCCGGGTTCAGGTGGTGGCAGACCATGATCATGTCCAGGTGCTCGTCCATGGTGTTGATCGTGTACGGCAGGGTCGGGTTGGTGGACGCCGGCAGAACGTTCGGCAGGCCAGCGACCTTCAGGATGTCCGGAGCGTGGCCGCCGCCGGCGCCCTCGGTGTGGAAGGTGTGGATGACACGGTCGCCGATGGCTGCGATGGTGTTCTCGGCCATGCCGCCCTCGTTGAGGGTGTCGGTGTGGATGGCGACCTGGATGTCCATCTCATCGGCGACGGTCAGGGCCGTGTCGATGGAGTTGGCGGTGGCGCCCCAGTCCTCGTGGATCTTCAGGCCGATGGCGCCGGCCCGGATCTGCTCGCGCAGCTTCTCCGGGTCGGAGGCGTGGCCCTTGCCCAGGAAGCCGACGTTGACGTTGAAGTCACGCGTCGCGCGGATCATGTGCTTGATGTTGGCCGGGCCGGCGGTGACGGTGGTGGCGTTGGTGGAGTCCACCGGGCCGGTGCCGCCGCCGATGAGGGTGGTGGTGCCGTTGTCGAGGGCTGCCTCGACCTGCTCCGGGGAAATGAAGTGGATGTGGGTGTCCACGGCGCCGGCAGTGACGATCTTGCCCTCGCCGCCGATCACCTCGGTGTTCACGCCCACGATGATGTCCACGTCATCCTGGATGTCCGGGTTGCCGGCGTTGCCGATCTTGAAGATCTTGCCGTCCTTGACGGCGATGTCGGCCGTGTAGATGCCGGTGTAGTCGATGACGGTGCCGTTGGTGATGACCAGGTCCGGGGTCTCATCGGTGGAGGTGCGGGAGTTCTGGCCCATACCGTCGCGGATGACCTTGCCGCCGCCGAAGGAAACCTCTTCGCCGTACTTGGTGTAATCCTTCTCGACGCGAGCGATCAGCTCGGTGTCAGCCAGACGGATGCGGTCGCCGGTGGTGGGGCCGTGCAGCTCAGCGTACTGGCGGCGCTCCATTTCAAAAGACATTGTCTAAGTTCTCCTCTTAGCTCGCTACTTCTCGTTTATTCAGTGCGTTGGTTGAGTCGTATCCCCTGCAGGAAACGGTGTGCGGTTGGCCCGGGTAAGCCGGACCCGTGCACCCGCCTAGGCCAGGGAACCGTTGACCTTGCTGTTGAAGCCGAAGACCTCACGGGTGCCACCGAAGTCAACGAGGTTGACGGTGCGGGAGTCGCCCGGCTCGAGGCGGACGGCGGTGCCGGCCGGAATGTCTAGGCGCTTGCCTTTGGCCGCCTCGCGGTCGAACTCGAGCTCGCTGTTGGCCTCATAGAAGTGGAAGTGGGAACCGACCTGGACCGGACGGTCGCCCTTGTTGGTCACCTCGATGGTGATGGCCTCGCGGCCCCCGTTGAGGACGATCGGGCCCTCTTCCGCGACGAAGATTTCACCAGGAATCATGTCAAACTCTCCTTTTTGCGACAGTTGCGAGTCGATGTTTAGCGGATCGGGTTGTGAACGGTGACAAGCTTGGTTCCGTCAGGGAAGGTGACCTCGACCTGAACGTCGGCGATCATTTCCGGGACACCCTCCATGACGTCGTCACGGGTGAGGATGCTGACGCCCTCGCTCATGAGCTCGGCGACGGTCTTGCCGTCGCGAGCGCCTTCCATCAGCTCTGCGGTGATGTAGGCGACGGACTCCGGGTGGTTGAGCTTGACGCCACGCTCCTTGCGACGACGGGCCACGTCTGCGGCCACGACGATCATGAGCTTCTCTTGTTCACGCTGGGTGAGGTGCATGAGTTCTCCTTGAAATGCTTGTTAGAGGTGAGTGCAATATGGATCCTGCGACCCATACTGCCGAAACTTGAACCGTTTTGCAGAGAAGCCGGCGATCAACGGCGGGTGCCTGCCGATCGCCGGCTTTTCAATTAGGTGCTGGGTGCTGTTTTCCCTGGCGGCGGGACGCCGTGGGCCGTCTTAGATGGCCACGTCTTCCTTTGCCTGGGCCGTGTCGACGGCCTTCTTCTTGAAGACTGCGTCGAACAGGCCGTTCTGGAACGCCACGCAGCCGAGGATGATGAGGATGCCCAGCCACTGCAGCAGGGACGGGATCTCACCGAACAGCGGCCATGCCACAATGACGGACGTCACCGGGGACAGCAGCAGGATGCCTGCGGACAGGACCGGCTCGAGCCAGACGGAACCGATCTGGACCAGGGTCCAGGCGGCAGCCTGACCGATGACGATCAGCACGATGAGGTTGAACCAGTTGTTGCCGTTGATCGGGTCACCCATCTGGACGGCGTCGAAGATTCCGATGTCCTCCGGCATGTCCGGCAGAACCATCTGGCCGGTCTCCGGGTCCTTGGTCAGGACGCCGGTGGTCACGGCGAAGCCGTTGCCGAAGATCATGGCGATGATCGGGGCGACCATCTGGGCGATCATGGTCCATATCATCGGCTGGACGTAGAGGTCCTTGCGCGGTGCGGTGGTGGAGGCCTTCCGGGAGAAGTACAGGTAGAAGGAGTAGCAGATACCGGAGGTCAGGCCGAAGATGGTGCCCAGGACGGAGGTCTTGACACCGGAGATCTGGTCCGGACCGGGCATGGCCTCGGTGGGCTCGAAGACGCCGCCGGTCAGCAGCACGCCGACGATCATCAGCGGCAGAATCACGATGAAGGACTTCGGCAGCTTGTACTTGTCGAAGATCGTGGAGAGGATCGGGACGATGACGACCTGCAGGTTCAGCAGAATCGCGGCGATGCCGGAGCCGATCAGGAAGATGGAGAAGTTCCAGGCGACGAAGTCGATGCCCAGGAAGATGCCGGCGATGACGGAGTAGATGATGCCCTGCTTGGGCAGGCTCATCTTCTTCTTCATCTCGTGGATGGCCAGCGGGAGGAGGATGAGGGCGCCAATAGCGACGCGGAGGAATGCCTGGGTGGCCGGGTCCATGTTGGACGCCTTGACCCACAGCGGAGTGCCAGCCAGGAACAGGGTGCCGATCAGAAGGATGATAACGGCCTTCGAGTGGCCGATCGTCTTTACCGGATTCTTTTGCAGGGAGGGATGTACCGCCGCGCTCCCGGCCGTCGATTGATTGGTCATATTAGAGAGGCTAGCAGGCATTTCCCCAGAATCCAGACCATTGTCCAAATCTTTATCTACAGAACGCTTATACTATTTCACCTTGATGGCCCTCTTGTCGCCATATAGTTGCACCTTATACTTTTCAAGGTTCTTTTCCCACCCTAATATGGGGGTGGAATCGTCAGGCCCTCAAATCGCCCTCCGCGGTTCCTCGGCCCTTGAAATCGAACTCCCCGCCAAACTGGGACATTTTTCAAGTATCCATTCAGGCAACAGGCAGGAAGCCGCAGCCAGAGACACAGTCGAAACGTTTTTTGGTGGCAGTTCAGCTTTGTCAAGAGTTTTAACGTACAAGTACCTGCCAAAGTTCCCGTCGCGCTTCTGACGGCGGTGCAAAGGCGCGCCGACACCGGCCAGTGCCCTACACTCTGAAACCCATGAAGACACTCAAAGTCTGGCAACTGGCCGCCCTGGTCATCTTCGGCATTCTCTTCGTCATGTTCCTGACCACCGCGCTCCTCGGAGACGACTGGATCCTGTGGCTCTACCCCGTCGCGGCGCTGGTCGGCGTCGCCATCACCCTGTGGGACGGCCCGGGGCGCAAGGAGCGCAAGCAGCTCGAGGCCACCGAGCGCGCCCAGGCGGACGCCGAAGAAATGGAGCGCGCCAAGAGACTCGCACGCAAGGAACGTAAGCGCCGCAACAAGGACGACAACTAGTCCGCCCAGGCCCCTCCCCCTCCCCCAGGGAGGAGAGCGGCCCCACACTCAGGTGCGGGGATCGTCTGCGGGGCCGCGCGGTGGACAGTCAGGCCACCGCGCGGCCCCGCTCAATGCGGTCCTGACACGGCCGATCGTCAGTTGTGCTGCTCCGGCTTGACCATCGGGAACAGGACGGTCTCGCGGATGCCCAGGCCGGTCAGGGCCATGAGCAGACGGTCCACGCCCATGCCGATGCCGGAGGTCGGCGGCATGCCCTGCTCCATCGCGGCGAGGAAGTCCTCGTCGAGGACCATCGCCTCATCATCGCCGCCGGCGGCCAGGCGGGCCTGGTCCTCGAAGCGCTCACGCTGGATGACCGGGTCGACGAGCTCGGAGTAGCCGGTGGCCAGCTCGAAGCCACGGACGTAGAGGTCCCACTTCTCGGTCACGCCCGGCTTGGAACGGTGCTGACGGGTCAGCGGGGAGGTCTCCACCGGGAAGTCCTTGACGAAGATCGGGCCGGTGAGCTGATCCTCGCAGAGCACCTCCCAGATCTCCTCGACGAGCTTGCCGTGGCCCCAGCCGCCCTTGGCGGGAACCTCGAGGCCGACGACGTCGGCAAGCTGCTTGAGCTCCTCGACGGTGGAGTCGATGGTGACCTCCGGCTGGCCCGGGTACTTGCGCTGCAGCGCCTCGTTGAGGGAGGGGTACATCTCGATCTCGGGCCACTCGCCGCCGAGGTCGTACTCGGTGCCGTCGACAAGCGTGACCACATGGGAACCGAAGACGGCCATGGCGACCGCCTGGATCAGCTCCCGGATGGTGCGCATGCCGGTGTTGTAGTCACCCCACGCCTCGTAGGTCTCCAGCATGGCGAACTCCGGGGAGTGCGAGGAATCGACGCCCTCGTTACGGAAGTTGCGGTTGACCTCGAAGACCTTGTCGATACCACCGACCACGCACCGCTTGAGGAACAGCTCCGGCGCGATACGCAGGTACAGGTCGATGTCGAGGGCGTTGGAACGCGTCTCGAAGGGACGGGCCGCCGCACCACCGTGCAGGGTCTGCAGCATCGGGGTCTCCACCTCGACGAACCCCTCGTCCTCCAGGTGATGACGCAGCGCGCGCATCACCTTGATACGGGTCATCGCGTTCTTGCGGGCCTGCTCACGGACGATGAGGTCCGTGTAGCGGTGACGGACGCGGGTGTCCTCGGACAGGTCCGCGAAGGTCACCGGGAGGGGACGCAGCGCCTTGGAGGCCATCTGCCAGGAGGAGGCCATGATGGAGAGCTCGCCGCGACGGGAAGCGATGACGCGACCACGCACGGAGACGAAGTCACCGAGATCGACGTCAGCCTTCCAGGAGTCCAGCGACTCCTGACCCACCTCAGCCAGGGAGAGCATCGCCTGCAGCTGGGTGCCGTCACCGTCCTGCAGCGTGGCGAAGCACAGCTTGCCCGTGTTGCGCATGAAGATGAGGCGACCCGCGACGGCCACCTCGACGTCGGTCTCCTCGCCCGGGGCGAGGTAGGTCACGCC
>DUOR01000032.1 GCA_012838715.1 Actinomycetales bacterium | reverse complement strand
CCCGGCCGCCGTCGTCGATGATCTGCGCACCGTCCCCGCCGACCACACCGCCCACGCTGAACGCACCGCCACCGCCCGCCCCGCGGCATACGTCGTCGCCGCCCGCGACCCCGCGAACCCCTTCGGCGCCATCCTCCCGTGGCCGGACTTCCCCGGCGGCAGGCCCACCCGCTCCCCCGGCGCCGTCGCCGTGCTTGCCGACGGCCACTGCCCCGCCTGGATCGGCCCCGGCCGCAACTCCATGCTCGTGCTCCCCGGACACGAGGAGGAGGCCATCGAAGGGCTCCGGGCGCTGGCCCAGGCCGAAGGCCGCGCCACCGTCGTCGTGAAGCGCATCAACGGTGACGACGCACTGCGATCGGCGCTGCTCCCCGCGCTGAAGGCGGCGGGCGGCCGGGCGCACCCCAAAGGACTATCGTCGGGCGCATGAGACTGCTGCTCAACATCATCTGGCTCGTATTCGGCGGACTGTGGCTGGCGCTCGGCTACGTGCTGGCGGGCGTCATCGCCTGCATCTTCATCATCACGATTCCCGCGGGCATCGCATCGTTCCGCATGGCGTCCTACGCCCTGTGGCCCTTCGGCCGGACCGTGGTGGAACGCCGCACCGCCGGCGTCGGCTCCGGGCTGATGAACGTCGTCTGGTTCCTCATCGCCGGCCTGTGGCTGGCCATCGGCCACATCGCCACGGCGCTGGCGCAGGCCGTGACCATCATCGGCATCCCGCTGGCCATCGCGAACGTGAAAATGATCCCGGTGACCTGCTTCCCCTTCGGCAAGGACATCGTCGACTCGGATTCGCTTCAGCGGGGCCGCGGCCAAGCCGTCGGCATCGACCCGTGGCAGGGCAGCGCCGGCTTTTCACCCTTCGGCCAGCGCTGACGGCGGAACTGCCACCCGCGATGGGGGACGGGGCGTCGGAAAGCGCACGACAAGCGTTGATGGACTTGATGTTTCAATGCGGTAACGATTCTCGATCAATTCAATCGCCCGGCTGTTAGCGATGGTTAACGTTCGTTACCGTCGGTTGGGAAGAAAAACCCACCCGCCCGGTCCTCCCGGGGACGCGGGCGGGCCCATCCGAGTCGACAAAGAGGTAACCCCATGAAGTTCCGCAACCGAGCCGCCGTCCTGCTGGCCATCCCGGCCCTGACCCTGTCGATGGCCGCCTGCGCCGGCAACGATGACGAAACCGTCGTCACCGACGCCCCCGAGACCGACAAGGCCACCGAAGCCATCCAGGACGAGGACAACGCCACCACGACCACCGACGGCGACGCCACCACGACCACCACCCAGGCCCCGCTCGGCCAGGAGGCGGCCGTCGTGCAGGTCGCCGGCAACGACGTTGACGGCGAATTCACCCCGGTCCGCTGCTCCATGGACGACGACGGCAACGAGCTCGACATCGAGATCGGCAACGACGACGGCGATGCGGGCCACGTGGACATCGAGATCCGCGACCCCGAGGGTGACCCGGTCCTGGAGGGCCTGGACATCGACACCGCCAACCTCGACATCGAGATTGACGACGAGAACGCCGACAGCGCCGTCGTTTCCCGCGACGGCGACAAGTGGACCATCACGGGCACCGGCAAGTACGACGACGAGGATCGCACCGACGAGGTCCGCGTCGAAGTGATTTGTCCTGTAAACTAGGGACTGAAAACAGGGGACTGAACTGCAATAACAATATTCACCCAGTTCGCTCCGAACTCACTTGGAGTTCACCGGGGGTTCACCTCGGGTGGTCCCCGATGCGGCGGAAAGCGCCGCGCGCGGTTGCCGCGGAAATTCCCGCGCCCCTGCCGTGCGGGCCGTCCCGAACGGCTTTAAGCTTCCCGTCGGGTAGTGGCTTGCCACTGGGGCCCACTGCCTGACGGGGAACGCCCCATCCGAGCTCGGATGGGGCGTTCGTTCTGTCTGGGGCCGCTTCGCTTGCCGACGCGCCCCGCCGCGCCCCGGAGCGCCGGGCGGGG
>DUOR01000365.1 GCA_012838715.1 Actinomycetales bacterium | reverse complement strand
GCGACCGGGGCGGCGGCGGTGACGTCGAACTCGTCCTCGAACGCCTTCTTGAACTCGGTCAGCTCAACGAGGGTCATCTCCTTGAACGCCTCGAGCAGCTCCTCGGTGGTGTACTTAGCCATGATGTATCTCCTGTGAAGTAAAAGTGCGGTGCAACCGCGGGGGTGCGACCGGTGCCGGCCGCGGGGTGATGGTTCGGGGCCGGAGCTCTACTGCTTCTTCTCCTCGAGCGCCGCGGCGAGGCGGGCGACCGAGGAGGTGGGGGCATCGAGCAGGCCGGCGACGTTCGCCAGAACGCCATTGAAGGCACCGGCCAGCTTGGCCAGCGTGGTCTCGCGGTTATCCATGTCCGCGAGGGCCTGGAACTGCGCGGCGTCCATAGCCGCGCCATCCATGTAGCCGCCCTTGATCACGAGGTTCTTGTTGTCCTCGGCGAACTTCTTGATCGCCTTGGCCGCGTCGACGGCCTCGCCCTTGATGAAAGCGACGGCGGTCGGTCCGGTGAGGTGCTCGTCAAGACCCTCGACGCCCGCCGCATCCGCGGCGAGCTTGATCATGGTGTTCTTGGCGACGGAGTACTTGACGTCGGCGCCAAGCGAACGACGCAGCTCGGTGATCTCCGTGACGGTCATGCCGCGGTACTCGGTGAGCACGATCGCGGTGGACTCGTCGACGTGCTGCTTCAGCTCCGCGACGGCGGCCTGCTTTTCGGCGTTGATGGCCATGGGTACTCTCGCCTCCTTCCTGATAAGTCGTGGGTTCCCGCCGGAAGGGGCCGGTACAATGCGAAACGCCCCGGGCGCAGTGCGGCCGGGGCGTGCGTGGGCGCGGGCGCAACCACCCGAGGGCGTGCGCGTCCAACGCCGTCTTGCGACGACTCCCAAGTCCTGCCTGCGTGGGCCGCCAGCATCATGCTGGTCCTTCAACCCGGTTGCCCGGGTGACCGACGGTCTTCGGTGAAACTTGAGTCTCCGGGCTCCTCGGGGTCTCCCCGTCGGGCCGGTCAAACTTCGTTGCTGAACGTTACACCGTGCTCCCGCGTTTACCAAAATCGCCGGTATCGGCGTCAGCGGGACGGGTCGCCGCCCGCCGGATGGCCGCCATCGGCCGGGTGCACGGGGCCGCGGCAATGCACGTCGGATTCCGCCACCTCGAAGAGGTCGCGGGCCATGCGCCGGTCGTCGTCGATGCGGGCGTGGACGGCGTTTTCCACGTCGAGGAACAGCATCAGCAGTTCCTGGTCGCCCGCCGGCAGGATGCGGTCCGCGAACCGCCCGGGCAGCCGGGTCAACGCCAGGGGGTGCGCGCCCGGTCCGGCGGCGTCGAGCACGGCGCCGGTGAGCTCCAGGCCGTCGGAAAGCACCGCGTCGAGCCCACTGCCCCCGTGGAGGCGCTTGACGACGTCCCGCAGCTCCACCGCCTCCACCCTCACCAGCGCGCGGCACACGCGAAGTGCCACGGCCCGCGCGGCGGCGTCACCCAGCAGGGCGTCGACGGTGGCTCGTTCGAGAGTTTCGGCGACGGCGGCGTCCTCCCCCAGGCCCAGGCGCATCTCGGCGAGGAGCGGCTCCGCCGCGACGCGGACGGCAGGGCGGCGGCGGATGTCCTCGTCCAACCCGGCGACGGCCTCCTCCAACATCAGCAGGGTGTGGCCGGTACCGTCCTCCAGCGCGGCGATGTCGCGGATCAACTGGAGCGCGGACCGCTCCCGGGCGTCCTCGCCCGCGCCATGCCTATCGCCGTTCATGTGCCGAACACTATCGAGGGCACGTCCTATGCGCGGCAAAACCGTCGGATTCTTCCCGGAAATCATCGCCCGGAAAAGCGGCACGCCCCGCTCCGGCGAACCGGTGCGGGGCGTGCGACGGGCGGGGGGCCCTGGCCTCGAGGAGGAAGCGCGGAGCTTAGGCCTCGTCGGAGCCGGTGTAGTTCTTCAGGACCGAGGAGTCGACCGGGATGCCCGGGCCGTTGGTCGAGGAGACGACGATCTTCTTCAGGTACTTGCCCTTGGCCGCGGACGGCTTCAGGCGCATCAGCTCGTCGATCAGGGCGCCGTAGTTCTCGGCCAGCTGCTCGGCGGTGAAGGAAGCCTTGCCGATCAGCGCGTGCAGGTTCGAGGCCTTGTCGACGCGGAAGGAGATCTTGCCGCCCTTGATGTCGGAGACGGCCTTGGCGACGTCGGTGGTGACGGTGCCGGTCTTCGGGTTCGGCATCAGGCCACGCGGGCCGAGCACGCGGGCGACGCGACCGACCTTGGCCATCTGGTCCGGGGTGGCGATCGCGGCGTCGAAGTCGGTCCAGCCGCCCTGGATCTTCTCGATCAGCTCGTCGGTGCCGACCATGTCGGCGCCGGCCTCTTCGGCCTTGGTGGCGTTCTCGCCGGCGGCGAAGACGACGACGCGGACGGTCTTGCCCGTGCCGTTCGGCAGGGAGACGGTGCCGCGGACCAGCTGGTCGGCCTTGCGCGGGTCAACGCCCAGACGGATGGCGACGTCGACGGAGGCGTCGTACTTGGCGGAGGAGGTCTCCTTCACCAGGTTGGCGGCCTCGATCGGCGAGTAGATGCGGCCCTCGTCGATCTTCTCGGCGGCGGCCTTGTAAGCCTTGGAGTTCTTGCTCATGTTGGGGTTCCAATCAAAAGTCGATGGAGTGTGGTGCGGGCCAGAGCCGGCCCTCCCACCGTCGGCGGCGGGTGCCGCGGACGTGTGCCCGGGGTAATGCCGGGCGGCGTGCCCGGGGTGATGCCGGGCGGCGTGCCCGGGGTGAACCTTGGGTTCAGTCCCGGGCGGTGCCTTCGGGGGTTACTTGCCCTCGACGACGATGCCCATGGAGCGGGCGGTGCCGGCGATGATCTTCGCGCCGGCGTCGATGTCGTTGGCGTTGAGGTCCGGCTTCTTCAGCTCGGCGATCTCGCGGCACTGGTCCATGGTGACCTTGCCGACCTTGTCGGTGTGCGGGACGCCGGAGCCCTTCTGCAGGCCGGCGGCCTTCAGCAGCAGCTTCGCGGCCGGCGGGGTCTTCAGCACGAAGCTGAAGGAGCGGTCCTCGTAGACGCTGATCTCGACCGGCACGACGTTGCCGCGCTGGTTCTCGGTGGCGGCGTTGTAGGCCTTGCAGAACTCCATGATGTTCACGCCGTGGGCACCGAGGGCCGGGCCAACGGGCGGGGCCGGGTTGGCGGCGCCGGCCTGGATCTGCAGCTTGATGAGGGCCTGGACCTTCTTCTTCTTCGGGGGCATCGCTGACCTTCTTCCTTGTTACCGGGGGCGCCACCACGATGCGGGGGTGGGAAACGCCTGCCCGTCCGGATGCCGCGCCGCGTACGGCGCAGCCACCGGGGATTGAAAAAACGAACGTCGCGCACCGCATGGGTGCGCGACGGACGACGTTACCGGATGGCGGGGCCGCGGCCCAAATCCCTCCGGGCCGCTTTCCGACGGTGCGCTAGGTGAGCTTCTCGACCTCGTCGAGGCCCAGCTCGACCGGGGTCTCGCGGCCGAAGATCGAGACGAGGGCCTTGATGCGGCCGGTGGCGGCGTCGATCTCGGAGATCGTCGCGGCGACGGAGGCGAAGGGGCCGGACAGGATGGTGACGGACTCGCCGACCTCGTAGTCGATGGCCGCGGCGGCGTCCTCGGCCTTCGGGGCGGCGGCGACGGACAGCTCGGCGTCCGCGGGGGCCTCGCCCTCGGCGGCGGTGACGGTCTCCTTCGGCATGAGGAACTTGGCGACCTCGCGGATCTTCACCTGGGTCGGGTGGCCCTCGGAGCCGACGAAGGATGTGACGCCCGGGGTGTCGCGGACGACGGACCAGGACGGGTCGTCGAGGGACATGCGGACCAGGACGTAGCCCGGCAGCAGCTTGCGCTTGACGATCTTGCGCTTGCCGTCCTTGCGCTCCTCGACTTCCTCGATGGGCACGACGACCTCGTGGATCTGCTCCTCGACGCCCAGGGTCTGGGCGCGCATCTCGAGGTTGGCCTTCACCTTGTTCTCGTAGCCCGAGTAGCACTGGATGATGTACCAGTCGCCGGGGCGGCGCTTCAGCTCGCGCTGGAACTCGCGCAGGCGGCGGCGGTACTCCGCCTCCACGTCAACTTCCTCGGCCTCGCCCTCGGCAGGAGCGGCGGCCTCGACCACGGCGTCGTCGGCCTCGGCGCCCTCGACCACGGCGTCGGCGGCGCCGGCGGCGTCACCCTCCGCCAGGGCGGCCT
>DUOR01000364.1 GCA_012838715.1 Actinomycetales bacterium | reverse complement strand
GGTGGCGGGCCATCGCCCACTCACTCGCGGGCGGCGCGACCGCCCCGGGCAGCCGCCGCGGGAGGCCACCGCACCGGCGGCCCCCGCTAGCACCGGCGGCTTCCGGTAGGGCCGGCCTCAGCCGGCGTCGACCTCCGCTAGTGCCGACCGCGGGGGCGGGGCGGCAGCGGGAAGTCCTCGCCCTCGGCGAGAACCGGGTGATCGTGCAGCGCCTGCTGCTCGAAGCTGACCCACTTGACGCCGGCGGAGTCGTAGCAGCCCTTCGGCAGCGGATCCTGGTACAGCTCCTCGAACTTGTCCTTCATCTTGTCGTGGACGTGCTTGCGGCGCAGCTTCAGGCTGGGGGTCAGCTCGTCCGACTCCACCGTGAGCTCACGGTCCAGGATGCGGAAGCGCTTGACCTGCTCCCACGAGTTGAGGCCCTCGTTGAGGCGGCCGAGCGACGCCTGCACGAACGACACGACGCGGGGGTCGCGGGTCATCTCGGCGAAGTCCTCCGGCGCGCCGCCGTTGCGCTCGCACCACTCGCGGGTGGCCTTCTCCTCGAGCACGACCATGCCGACCATGAACTTCTTGCCCTCGCCGTAGGTCACCAGCTCCATGGCGATGGGGCAGAGGCCCTTGAACTCGGACTCGATGGCGGCCGGCGCGATGTACTTGCCGTTGGAGGACTTGAACAGCGACTTCTTGCGGTCCGTGATGTAGACGAAGCCGCGCTCGTCCTTGCGGGCGATGTCACCGGTGCGCAGGAAGCCATCGCCGGGCAGTGACTCCTGCGTCGCCTCCTCGCGGTTGTGGTAGCCGTTCATGTTCCAGGAGCTCTTGAGCAGCAGCTCCCCGTCCTCGGCGATCTTGTCCTCGACGCCCGGGAAGGGCCAGCCGATGGTGCCGATGCGGTAGGCGTCCAGGCGGGTGAGGTGCGTGATGCAGCCCTCGGTGAGGCCGAAGCCCTCCGCGATGGGCATGCCCACCGACAGGTACCACTTGGTGATGTCCTGGTTGATCGGCGCCGAACCGGAAATGAGCATGCGCACGTTGCCGCCCAGCGCCGCGCGGATCTTCGACAGCACGACCTTGTCGGCGATGCCGAGGCGGAACTTCAGCCAGCCCGGCACCTCCTTGCCGGCCAGGCGCAGCTCCGTGGCCTCCATGGCCAGGCGCATGCTGACCTTGCCCAGCTTCGCCTTCACTCCGTTGCCCTCGAACTGGGCGTGGATGGCGGAGTACGCCTTCTCGAAGATGCGTGGCGCGCCACCCATCACGGTGGGCTTCACGTCCTGCAGGTTGTCCACGATCTTCTCGATGCGCCCGTCAATCGCCGTCGTGATGCCGGTGTTGATGGACACGTAGAGCAGGAATCGGCCCATGAGGTGGGCGAGCGGCAGCCACAGGAAGTGGACGTCGTTCTCGTAGAGGTTCGGCGTCGCCGTCACGGAGGCGACGTTGTTCATCCACGCGCCGTGCGTGACGATCGCGCCCTTCGGCTTGCCCGTGGTGCCGGAGGTGTACTGGAAGGTCGCGATGGTGTCCGGGGTGATCTCGTCGATGGCGCGGCGCACGACGTGCTCGTCGTGGCGGAGCAGCTCGCGGCCCTGCGCCATCAGCTCCGACAGCGGGGAGACCCATTCGAGGATCTCCTCCTCGGAGCAGCCCTGCGGGGCGGTGACCGCCTGGGTCTGCGCGGACCAGGAGGGATCGATGACGTAGACGTGCTCGACCTTGGGGATCGAGTCGCGGATCTTCAGCAGCTTCGCCACCTGGCTGCCGTCCTCGGCGATGACCATGCGGGATTCCGAGTCGTTGATGATGAACTCGATGTCCCCGGGCACCGACGTGGGGTAGATGGCCACCGAGTTCACGCCGACGGCCATCAGCGCCATGTCGGAGTTGACCCAGTCCATGCTGGTGCCGGCGATGAGCGCGGCGGCGTCGCCCCTGCCCAGTCCTGCGGCGAGCAGGCCCGCCGAGTGCTCCTCGACGATGCCCTGGAACTGGCGCCAGCTGACGTCGACCCACTCGTCGTTGGCGTCGCGGTGGCGCCAGGCGGTGCGGTCGGGGGTCGCGGCCGCGCGGCGCAGCACCATCGCGCCGACGCTGGGGGCGGGGTTGTCCAGGACTTCGCGGTCGATGGGCTCGTCGGCGGGGGTCGCGTAGCCGTCGATGCGCCAGCCGGCGCCGGCTCCGGCCCGGGCCTTGGGCAGGCCGACGGTACTGACGGGCGGCGGGGGGCTGAGGTCGCGCTGCGGGGTGTTCATGGCGTCTCTCTTTCTCGGTGAGAACGGTTGGTCACGGTCGCGTTCGAGTGAGTCGAATCACATTTGTATCGACGTTAAATGGCCCGGGTGGTTTCGGGTGGGAGAATGTGCGGATTGTGTCCGTGCCGTTGCACATTCGGGTGGTCGAACGACCGTCACCGGCGGTTCGGGCCGGGGATCGCGGCGGGGATTGTGGCAGGGTGCGCCGCGGTTCGGACCGGCATGCGGATCGCGGTTCGGATCGCGGTTCGGGTCGGGGTTTGCGGTGGTTCGCGCCGCGGAGCCTGCGGGGGGCCTGGGCGGGGGTAACGATTCAGTTAGTGGTCGTTAACTCTTTAAGGCCGCATCAGCTGGGGTGATAGTGTCCCGCGCCACACTTTTCGCGGCCGATCGGCGGTTTCGGGGGTGATGCACGCCACGAAAGTGGTTGAAGCGTGGGTTGCGTCACAATAAGGTTTGAGCGCAGAGAGTTAACGAACATTAACGCAAGGGTTCTAGCCCGGGCCCAGCGCCCGAACCGGGCCCGAACGACACGGAGACGTAGATGACCGAAACACTCGCCGCGCAGACCGCCGAAGGGCAGTCCACCGCGTCCGCCGACACCGCCCCGCCGACCAACCGAGCGCAGCACGAGGCCCTCGTCGCCGAGCTCGGCGACCTCCTGGCCCGCACCGCCGAAGGCGGCAGCGAGAAGGCCCGCGACCGCCATGTTTCCCGCGGCAAGCTGCTGGTCCGCCAGCGCATCACCGAGCTGCTCGACCCGGGCAGCCCCTTCCTCGAGGTCGCGCCGTTGGCCGCCCACGAGATGTACGGCGGCAACGTCGCCGCCGCCGGTCTCGTCGCCGGCATCGGCCTCGTCGAGGGCCGCCGCTGCATGATCGTCGCCAACGACGCGACGGTCTCGGGCGGCACCTACTACCCGATGACGGTGAAGAAGCACCTGCGCGCGCAGGAAATCGCCGACATGAACAAGCTGCCCTGCATCTACCTCGTCGACTCCGGCGGCGCGATGCTCCTCAACCAGGACGAGGTCTTCCCGGACCGAGACCACTTCGGCCGCATCTTCTATAACCAGGCGAACCTCTCCGCCAAGGGCATCCCGCAGATTTCCGCGGTCCTCGGTTCCTGCACCGCCGGCGGCGCCTACGTCCCGGCGATGTCGGACGAGGCGGTCATCGTCAAGGAGCAGGGCACCATCTTCCTGGCGGGCCCGCCGCTGGTGAAGGCCGCGACCGGCGAGGACGTCACCCCCGAGGAGCTCGGCGGCGGCGACCTGCACTCCAAGACCTCCGGCGTCACCGACCACCTCGCCCTCGACGACGCCGATGCGCTGCACCGCGTGCGCTCCATCGTCGACACCCTCCCGCTTGCCGACGACGCCCCGTGGGAGGTTCGGGAGACGCGCGACCCCCTGCGCGACCAGAAGGACCTGTACGACGTCGTCCCGGTGGATCCCCGTCAGCCGTACGACGTCCGCGAGGTCATCGAGATCCTCGTCGACGGCGGCGAGTACCGGGAGTTCAAGGAGGAGTACGGCACCACGCTGGTCACCGCCTTCGCCCGCATCCACGGCCACCCGGTCGGCATCATCGCCAACAACGGCATCCTCTTCGCCGAGTCCGCCCAGAAGGGCGCGCACTTCATCGAGCTGTGCGACCAGCGCGGCATCCCGCTGGTCTTCCTGCAGAACACCACCGGCTTCATGGTCGGCCGCGAGTACGAGGCCGGCGGCATCGCCAAGCACGGCGCGAAGATGGGCAACGCCGTGGCCACCACCCGCGTGCCCAAGTTCACCATCGTCATCGGCGGCGCGTTCGGCGCCGGCAACTACTCCATGTGCGGCCGCGCCTACTCGCCCCGCTTCCTGTGGATGTGGCCCAACGCCCGCGTCGCCGTCATGGGCGGCCCGCAGGCCGCGATGACCCTGTCCACGGTCCGCCGCAACCAGATCGAGCGTTCCGGCGGCGAGTGGTCCGACGAGGAGCAGGAGGCCTTCGAGGCCCCGGTGCGCGAGCAGTTCGAGCACCAGTCGCACCCGTACTACTCGTCGGCGCGCCTGTGGGACGACGGGGTCATCGACCCCGCGGAAACCCGCCGCGTCCTCGGCCTGGCCCTCGAAGTCGCCGGCGGCGCCCCGCTGGGCGACCCGGGCTTCGGCGTCTTCCGCATGTAACCCGAGCACACGAACGAAAGGAGTGAAGCAGTGAACACCGCAACCGCAACGACCACCGCCCCCGCCGACGCGAACCGCACCATCACCACCGTCCTGGTGGCGAACCGCGGCGAGATCGCCTGCCGCATCATCCGCACCCTGCGCGACCAGGGGGTGCGCAGCGTCGCCGTGTACTCGGACGCCGACGCCGACGCCCCGCACGTGCGCATGGCCGACGTCGCCGTGCACATCGGCCCGGCCGCAGCCCGCGAGTCCTACCTCGTCATCGACAACATCATCGACGCCGCCAAGCGCACCGGCGCCCAGGCCATCCACCCCGGCTACGGCTTCCTCGCCGAGAACGCCACCTTCGCCCGCGCCTGCGAGGACAACGGCATCATCTTCATGGGCCCGCCCGCCGAGGCCATCGACACCATGGGCGACAAGATTTCCGCCCGCGACGCCGTCGAGGCCCGCGACGTGCCCACCGTCCCCGGCATTTCCCGCCCGGGCCTGACGGACCAGGACATCATCGACGCCGCCCCGGGCATCGGTTTCCCGGTGCTCATCAAGCCGTCCGCCGGCGGCGGCGGCAAGGGCATGCACCGCGTCGAGGACGCCTCCGGACTGGCCGAAGCGCTGGTCACGGCCCGTCGTGAAGCGGCCGGCGCGTTCGGCGACGACTCGCTGTTCCTGGAGCACTTCGTGGACACCCCGCGCCACATCGAGGTGCAGGTCCTCGCCGACATGCACGGCAACGTCATCCACCTCGGCGAGCGCGAGTGCTCCCTGCAGCGCCGCCACCAGAAGGTCATCGAGGAGGCGCCGAGCCCCCTGCTCGACGAGGAGACCCGCGCCCGCATTGGCGAGGCCGCCTGCGACGCCGCCCGCTCCGTCGGCTACGTCGGCGCCGGCACCGTCGAGTTCATCGTCCCGGCCAACGAGCCGGAGAAGTTCTACTTCATGGAGATGAACACCCGCCTGCAGGTCGAGCACCCCGTCACCGAAATGGTGACCGGCCTGGACCTGGTCGAGCTGCAGCTCGCCATCGCCCGCGGCGCCGAGCTGCCCGTGCGCCAGGAGGACGTCACCCTCACCGGCCACTCCATCGAGGCCCGCATCTACGCCGAGGACCCGGCCGCCGGGTTCCTGCCCACCGGCGGCACCGTCACCCGCGTCGTCGAACCGAGCGGCCCCGGCGTCCGCGTGGACTCCGGCATCACCGACGGTTCCGTCATCTCCTCCCTGTACGACCCGATGCTGCTGAAGGTCATCGTCCACGGCGCCGACCGCGCCGAGGCCCTCGGCCGCCTGGAGCGCGCCCTGGCCAACACGGTCGTCGCGGGCGTCGGCGTCAACACCGACTTCTGCCGCTACCTCATCTCCGTGCCCGAGGTCGCCTCCGGTGACCTGGACACCGGCCTGCTCGACCGCGTCGCCGGCGACTTCGAGGAGTTCGACGCCCCGGACGAGGCGCTCGTCGCCGCCGCCATGGCGTGGCTGGCCCAGCGCTGGCCGGACAAGCCCTCCTCGCCGTGGGCCGTCCCCGACGCGTGGCGCTCCGGCCGCGCCGGCACCCAGCGCCTCCGCCTGGCGACGCCGGGCGGCTCGAAGCTCATCGCCATCTCCGGCACCCCGAAGGCCGCTACGGTCACCGTCGACGCGCAGGTCGCCGGCATCTCCGCCCCGGCGGACTCCGAGGACGCCCCGCAGCCCCGCGACTACGCGACCTCCATCCATCGCGACGGCGACAAGTGGCGCGTCAACTGCGACGGCCTCGCCCGCCACTGGCAGATCGAGGTCGTCCGGACGCCCCGCGGCTCCGACCTCATCGTCTCCTCCGACGAGGGCACCTGGGTGCTCCGCCGCGAGAACGTCGTCCGCTCCGCCGCCGACGACGACGGCTCCGGCGACGGCACGCTGACCTCGCCGATGCCCGGCACCGTCATCGCCCTGTCCGCCGCCGACGGCGACCGCGTCGAGGCCGGTGACCCGGTCCTGGTCGTCGAGGCCATGAAGATGGAGCACACGCTCCGCGCCCCGACCGCCGGCGTCGTCGAGTACCACGTCGCGGCCGGTTCCCAGGTGTCGACCGAAGTGGCCCTCGCCACCGTCACGCCCGACGAAGACTGACCCGCACCCCGCATCCCGCACCGCACCCGCGCACACACCAAGGAGCACCCGAAATGACCGACATCAACACCGCCGATCTGCCCGCCGAGTACCGCGAACTGCAGAAGGTCGTCCGCGACTTCGCCAACGGGGTCGTCGACCCCGTCGCCTACGAGCACGACCGCAACCACACCTTCCCCTACGAGGTCGTCAAGCAGATGGGCGAGATGGGCCTGTTCGGCCTGCCGTTCTCCGAGGAGTACGGCGGCATGGGCGGCGACTACCTCTCCCTGGGCATCGCCCTCGAGGAGCTCGCCAAGGTCGACCAGTCGGTCGCCATCACCCTGGAGGCCGGCGTCGGCCTGGGCGCCTCGCCCATCTACCACTTCGGCAACGAGGAGCAGAAGCAGAAGTGGCTGCCGGACCTCACCGCCGGCAAGGCCCTGGCCGGCTTCGGCCTCACCGAGCCGGACGCGGGTTCCGACGCGGGCGCGACCCGCACCATCGCCCGCGAGGACGGCGACGACTTCATCATCAACGGTTCCAAGCAGTTCATCACGAACTCCGGCACCGACATCACCTCCCTGGTCACCGTCACCGCCGTGACCGGCCAGAAGGAGGACGGCAAGAAGGAAATCTCCACCATCATCGTCCCGGCCGACTCCGAGGGCTTCGTCGCCGAGCCGGCGTACGACAAGGTCGGCTGGAACGCCTCCGACACGCACCCGCTGACGTTCACCGATGTCCGCGTCCCGCAGGAGAACCTCCTGGGCACCCGCGGCCGCGGCTTCGCCAACTTCCTGTCCACCCTCGCCGAGGGCCGCGTCGCCATCGCCGCCCTGGCCACCGGCGCCGCCCAGGGCTGCGTCGACGAGTCCGTCAAGTACGCGAAGGAGCGTCACTCGATGGGCCGCGCCATCGCCGAGTACCAGGCCATCTCCTTCAAGATCGCCCGCATGGAGGCCCGCGCCCACGCCGCCCGCATGGCCTGGTACGACGCCGCCGCGAAGATGGTCAAGGGCCTGGAGTTCCGCCGCGAGGCCTACATCGCCAAGCTCATCTCCTCCGAGGCGGCCATGGACAACGCCCGCGACGCCACCCAGATCCACGGCGGCTACGGCTTCATGAACGAGTACCGCGTCTCCCGCCACTACCGCGACTCCAAGATCCTCGAGATCGGCGAGGGCACCACCGAGGTGCAGCTCATGCTCATCGCCCGCGGCCTGGGCCTCTAAGGGCCGGACCAACAGCCAGAACCGCCACGGCCGCGGCCCCGGAACGGGGGCCGTGGCCACGCACGAAGGAACAAGGGGAAAGAGAACCGCCATGACCGACAACAACACGACCGCCGCCGGCGAGCCCGGGGACGCCGGGGACGGCATCGTCCAGCGCGGACTCTGGTTCGAGGAGTACCGCGAGGGCGCCCGCTACCTGCACCGCCCCGGCCGCACGGTCACCGAGACCGACGACGTCCTGTTCACCACGCTGACCATGAACACCCAGCCGCTGCACCTCGACGCCCACTGGTCGTCGCAGCAGCCGGGCTTCGGCGGCAAGCGCCTGGTCAACTCCATGTGGACCCTGTCCACCGTGGTCGGCCTGTCGGTGTCGCAGCTGACGCTGGGCACCATCGTCGCCAACCTCGGCTTCACCGAGGTCTCCTTCCCGGCGCCCATGTTCCACGGCGACACCCTGTACGCCGAGACGGTCTGCCGCTCCAAGCGCGCGTCGAAGTCGCGCCCCGGCCAGGGCATCGTCGAGCTGGAGCACATCGGCCGCAACCAGAAGGGCGACATCGTGTGCCGCGCCGTCCGCGCCACCCTCGTCCAGTGCGACCCGGAGGGCGGCGAGCGATGAAGCCCTGGATTCCCGCCGGCCCCGCGATCCTCTTCGCCCCGGCCGACCGCCCCGACCGTTTCGCCAAGGCCGCCGAGCGCGCCGACCTGGTCATCCTCGATCTGGAGGACGGCTGCCGCCCGGAGAACAAGGCCGCCGCCCGCCAGGCGATCATCGACAACCCGATGGATCCCGAACGCACCATCATCCGCATCAACCCCAGCGACTCGCCGGAGTACGCCGCGGACCTGGAGATGCTCGCGGACACCCGCTACGACCTGGTGATGCTGCCGAAGGCGGAGTCCGCCGCCTCCGTCGAGGCCCTCGCCGGCTACCGCGTCATCGCGCTCATCGAGACCGCGATGGGCGTCCTCCGCGCCGACGACATCGCCTCCGCCGACAACGTGGCCGCCATGTTCTGGGGCGCCGAGGACCTCACCGCCGGCCTCGGCGGCACCAACTCCCGCTTCACGGAGAAGGAAGCCGCCCCCGGCATCGTCCCCGGCACCTACCGCG
>DUOR01000363.1 GCA_012838715.1 Actinomycetales bacterium | reverse complement strand
GCCATCCCGTTGGCGTCGACGCGCCTGTACCTCGACGGCATCAGCGTCGACCAGGAGTTCCGCACGGAGTACCTGACCCGCATGGCCGCCGAGCCCGGCCTGAACGACATGGCGTACATCGACGTCGCCCCATTCTACCCGGGCGGCTGGTTCTGGCTGGGCGGCCGGATGGCCAACGTGCTGGGCCTGCCCGGCTGGGAGGTTTTCCAACCGTGGGCGCTGGTCACCCTGGCCGCGGCCGCCTCCCTGCTGGTCCCGGTGTGGCAGCGCCTGTCCGGTTCGCTGCCGGCGGCGGCGGGCATCGCCCTGGTCACCACGGCGGTCACCCTGTCCACCACCGCCGACGAGCCCTACGCCGCGGTCGTCGCCATGGGCCTGCCCGCCCTGGCCGTCATGGCCCGCCGGGCCCTGGCCGGCGCCTGGTCCGCGGCGCTGGGCGTCATCGTTTTCCTGGGCGTCTCCGCCACCTTCTACACGCTGCACACGGGCGTCGGCGCGCTGATCGTCATCGCGCTCACGGTCGTCACCTGCGCGGCGGAACGCTCGTGGCGCCCCGTCGTCAAGCTCGTGCTGATGGGCCTCGGCTCCATGCTCATCGCCGCCACCGTCTGGGCCCCCTACGTGTGGGCCGTCGTGAGCGGGCAACCGCGCTCCGGCGCCACCGCCATGCATTACCTTCCCGACGTCGGCGCACGCGTCCCCCTGCCGATGTTCGCCGCATCGGTGATTGGCCTCCTCTGCCTCCTCGGCCTCGTGTGGCTGCTCGTCCGCGCCATCGAGCCCGACGTCCGCGCGATGGGCATCGGCCTGCTGGTGATGTACGGCTGGGTGGTCGCGTCGATGATCGCCACCCTCGCCGGCCGCACCCTGCTCGGCTTCCGCCTGGAGACCCCCATCGCCGTGCTGTTGGTCACGGCCGGCGTCTTCGCCATCGCCGACGTCCGGCTCAACGGCGTCGAACGCCTGTGGCCCGCCACCGCCCGCCCCGGCACCGCCCGCCGCGTCACCGCCGTGTTCGCGGTCCTGATGCTCCTCGCCGGCGTCGGCTACGCGCAGTCCATCCCGAACCGCCTGCACGGGCCCATCGACCTCGCCCACACCGACACCGACGGTTACGGCGAACGCGCCGACCGCTTCGCCCCCGACTCCGGCGCGCACTACCCCGAAGTCAACCGGGTGCTGCTCGACGCCGGCCTCGACCCCGCCGAAACAGTGCTGCTCACCGACGAGCGGAACTTCCAGGCCTACTACCCCTGGTACTCCTTCCAGGCGCTCACGAGCCACTACGCCAACCCCCTCGGCGAGTTCGATCTGCGCAACGCCGCCATCGAGGAATGGGCCGCCGCCGGGGACGCCGACGAACTCCTCGCGGCAATGGACGCGACCCCCTGGCGCGGCCCCGACGCCCTGCTCGTCCGCGGCGATCTCTCCGACCCGGAACGGCCGTACACGCTGGACGTTGCGGACGACATCTACCCCAACAACCCCAACGTCCTGTTCCGCGGCGTCGACTTCGACCCCTCCCTATTTGAGGGGCATTGGGACGCAACGCAGGTGGGGCCCTATGTCGTTCTAATTCGCCCTTAGGTTTACGTACCGTAAACTCCTGTTTCGTGTCTGCCGAAACTGCCGAAATCAAGAGGCATCGAGATCCCGACGAACCCACGGTCACCATTGACCGGGTCGAGCGCCCGCCCATGGACGGCCCCAAGCCCACGCAAGGCGTGCGGCTGGCCGCCATCGTGGCGGGCATCGTCGGTTTCCTATGCTTCATCTCCCTGCCGTTCCTCCCCGTCACCCAGACGGAGGCCTCGCTGACGTGGCCGCAGAACGACAGCCTCAACTCCGTCGACGCGCCGCTGATGGCGCAGGCGCCGTTGTCGCTGTCGATGCAGGTCCCCGTGAGCCTCGCCGAGGAGCTGCCCGAGGACGAGAGCATGCTCATCGGCACCGTCCCGGCGGATTCGAAGGATCCGACCGCCGAGGCGATGCAGGTGCGCAGCACCGACAACGGCATCGACGTCATCTTCCGCGACCGGGTCGTCCTCTCGGTCGACGAGGAGCAGATCGAGGCGAACCCGGACGCCGTCATCACCGTCAACTCCAACCACGAGCGGACGGAGGCGTTCGTCGAGGGCGCCGTCGACGAGAACGGCGAGCCCCTGCGCGGCGAGGTCCTGGAGGACATCCGCCCGCAGGTGACCGGCATCTACACCTCCCTGCCGGCCGACGGCGACGCGGCGGCCGCCATCGGCGACGGCCTGAACGTGCAGATGGAGATCGACAGCCGCTTCACGTCCTCCCCGACGATCATCAAGTACATCGTCATCTGGATCGGCCTGCTCATGGCGGTGACGTCGTTGTGGGCGCTGTCCCGCATCGACAAGGTCGACGGCGCCAGCAAGACCCGCTGGCTGCGCCGGGACGCCTGGAAGCTGCGCCCCCTGGACGGCCTGGTCGGCTTCATCCTCGTGCTGTGGCACTTCATCGGCGCCAACACGTCCGACGACGGCTACATCTTCACCATGGCCCGCGCCTCCGAGGGCTCGGGCTACATGGCCAACTACTACCGCTGGTTCGGCGCCCCAGAGTCGCCGTTCGGCGCCCCGTACTACGACCTGCTGGCCCTGATGGTCAAGGTGTCCACCGCCTCGGTGTGGATGCGCCTGCCCGCCCTGCTGGCCGGCCTGGCCATCTGGTTCCTGCTGTCGCGCCTGATCATCCCGCGCCTGGGCAAGGACATCGCCGAGCGCCGCGTGGCCTACTGGTCCGCCGCCGGCGTGCTGCTGGCGTTCTGGCTGCCGTTCAACAACGGCCTGCGCCCGGAGCCGGTCATCGCGCTGGGCGCTCTGCTGACCTGGGTGCTCATCGAGCGCGCCATCCTCACCCGCCGCCTGCTGCCCGCCGCCATCGGCGTCATCGTGGCCACCCTGTCGCTGGGTTCCGGCCCGACCGGCCTGATGGCCGTCGCGGCGCTGCTGGCCGGCCTGCCGATGCTGGTGCGCATCGTCGTCGAGCGCCACAAGGCCCTCGGCGGCGGCGTGGCCGCCCCGCTGATGCAGATGATGCCGTTCCTGGCGGCCGGCACCGCCATCCTGGTGGGCGTCTTCGGCGACCAGACCCTGGCCTCCGTGCTGGAGTCCATCCGCGTCCGCGGCGCCGTCGGCCCGTCGATGCCGTGGTACGAGGAGCCGATCCGCTTCTACTGGCTGATCCTGCAGTCGGTCGACGGTTCGCTGACGCGCCGTTTCGCCATGCTGGTGGCCCTGATGGCGCTGGCCATCACCATTGCGGCGCTGCTGCGCCACCGGACGGTGCCGGGCGCCCTGGCGGGCCCGTCGGTGCGTCTGGTGTTCATGTTCATCGGCACGATGTTCTTCCTGACCTTCACGCCCACCAAGTGGACCCACCACTTCGGCGTGTACGCGGGCATCGGCGCCGCCCTGGCGGCCCTGGCCGCGATGGCCATCTCCCACTGGGCGGTGGGTTCGCGCCGCAACCAGGTGCTGTTCGCCGGCGCGACGATTTTCCTGCTGGCGTTCTCGCTGATGGGCATCAACGGCTGGTGGTACGTGTCGGCCTACGGCGTGCCGTGGTTCGACAAGACGGTGCAGTTCCGCGGCATCGAGGCCGGCAACATCGTGATGGCCATCGCGCTCATCACCATCGCCGCGGGTGCGGTGCTGTCGTTCCTGCAGGAGTTCCGGGGCCGCGATCCGAAGCCGTCGTCGATGGCGAAGCGCCTGCGCCTGGGTTCCATCGCGGCGTCGCCGTTCGCGGTGGTCACGTTCGCGGTGGTCATCTTCTCGGTGCTCAGCCTGGGCAAGGGCTTCGTGTCGCAGTACCCGGCGTACTCCGTCGGCCTGGGCAACTTCCGTGCGCTGACCGGCCAGACGTGCAACCTGGCCGAGGACATCCTCATGGAGACCGACCCGAACCAGGGCTTCCTCACCCCGGTCGGCGGCGTGTCCCTGGGCGATTCGCTGGATCCCGACGAGGAGGCCCGCGGCTTCGACCCGAACGGCCTGCCGTCGGAGATGACGGCCGACGCCGTCTGGGTCAATGACGGCCAGACGAACGCGGACCGCAGCGACAACCCGGATTCGAACTGGGTCGAGGGCGGCGAGGGCGCGTCCACCGAGGGCGGTTTCGAGTCGCAGGTGGGCGTGAACGGCTCGCAGGCGGTTCTGCCGTTCGACCTGGATTCGTCGGTCATCCCGGTGCTGGGCTCCTACTCGGAGGACACGCAGGTCCCGGGTTCGCTGACCACGTCCTGGTACGAGCTGCCGGAGCTGACGGAGGACACCCCGCTCATCGTGGTGTCCGCCGCGGGCCGCATCTACCACCACGACATGAACGGCGTGGAGCAGGACGGCCAGTCGGTCATGGCCGAGTTCGGCCGCGGCGAGGGCGAGAACTGGGAGGTCCTGTCGGAGATGGAACCGTTGGACATCGGCCCGGCGCCGACGTGGCGCAACCTGCGCTTCCCGACGGACCAGATCCCGGAGGGCGCCACCGCCGTGCGCCTGGTGGTGAAGGACAACAACCTGGCGCAGGGCGAGTGGGTGGCCGTGACGCCGCCGCGCCTGGCGGAGCTGACGGCGATGCCGCAGGTCATCGATCCGGAGACGCCGACCATCCCGGACTGGGCGGTCGCGTTCCAGTTCCCGTGCCAGCGCCCGTTCGATCACTTCGCCGGCGTGGCGGAGATCCCGGAGTACCGCATCACCCCGGACCGTGAGCTGAAGGTGTCGTCGACCGATACCTGGCAGTCGCTGTCCGCCGGTGGCGTGCTCGGTTTCTCGGACGCGGTGAACGAGTCGGTGGCGGTGCCGGCGTACCAGAAGGACGACTGGAACCGTGACTGGGGGATCATCGAGGCGCTGTCGCCGCGGCCGAACGCCGACGGCGTCCTCCCGGACGTCGCGATGATCGACCTCCGCGAGACCACCCGCTCCGGCCTGTGGTCGCCGGGGCCGATGATCGTCGAGGACGAGTAACCCCCGATTGCCGTGGGTGAGGGCCCGGGTCGCGCTTGGTGCGCGGCCCGGGCCCCGTGCTTTCCGACGCCGCCCGCCGGGGCATGTGAAGATGGTGGCGTCGATGGTGGGCCGGAGCGTGGAAAAGGGGAGCCGATGGGAGCGGATGCCGGGGAGGACCCGATTGTCGTCGCGGCCGCGGTGGTCCGCGACGATCGCGGCCGGGTCCTGACCGTGCGCAAGCGCGGCACGGCGAAGTTCATGCTCCCGGGCGGGAAGCCGGAGTTCGTCGGCACGCGCAGGGAGACGCCGGCGGAGACGGCGGTGCGGGAGTTCCGCGAGGAGCTCGGCGGCGAGCTGGATGCGGCGGCGCTGTCGGATTGGGGCGTCGTCGCCGACGCGGCGGCGAATGAGCCGGGGCGCGTGGTGGTGGGGCATCACCAGCTCTACCGCGGTGCGGTGCCGGAGATTTCGCCGCGGGCGGAGATCGAGGAGGTCCGGTGGGTCGACCCCTTCGCGCCGACCGGGCGGCTGGCCCCGATGCTGGAGAACCATGCGCTGCCGCGGCTGCGCGAGGGCGCGCCCGCGCGGACGATGGGCGCCGTGACCGTGTTCGCCGGTTCCGCGGTGGGCACCAATCCGCTGTGGCGCGAGGCGGCCGTGGAGCTCGGGCGGGTGCTCGGCGAGGAGCGCGTCGAGCTGGTCTACGGCGGCGCGTCGACGGGCCTGATGGGCGCGGCGGCGGAGGCGGCGCTCGCGGCGGG
>DUOR01000362.1 GCA_012838715.1 Actinomycetales bacterium | reverse complement strand
GCAGCCCGGGCCACGCCCGGCGCAGCCGCTCGGCGGGCACCGTCTTGCTCACGGGCAACAAGCGGACCTCGGCCGGATCGCGGCCGGCGGCGCGGGCCGCGTCGGCGATGCGATCCCGGACCGCAAGATAGCGTGCGGCGCACTCGGCGCCGTCCCCGAATCCCGTGACCGTGACATCGTCGTGTTCCATGGATCCGAGGTTACCGGCGGGACAGGGGCAACCCGCGGCACGGCCCCGGGGCCGCTGCGTTAACGTTTGTACCGATCCGCACCCCCATCAACCGAACGGAGCAACCGTGGCGACTTCCCTCGCGCCGGACCGCCGATGGCGCATGCCGGAGGCCCCCGCGCGGCTGCCGGACGGGGCCATCGAGAATTCCCGCTGGTACCGCAACACCGTCCGGGCGCTGTACCTGGTCGCGGCCGCGGTGGCCATCCGCGCCGTCATCTTCATCCCGGCGGCGACGGAGGGCGTGGACTTCACCCCGATCTGGCGGGCCGTGGTGAAGTACACCTCGGGTGCGCCCGTGTACGACGAGGATTACACGACGACCGACCCGCATTACCTCTACTCCCCGGGCGGCACGTTCCTGCTGGCGCCCATCGGGATTCTGCCGTCGGAGGAAACCGCCCGCTGGGTGATGATGGCGCTCGGCGCGGCGTCGATCCTGGCGGCCCTGGCCCTGGCGGCGCGGATGATCTCCGCCCGTTTCTTCCGGCCGATGCTGGCCATCGCCGTGATTGGGACGTTCGCGCCGGCCGAACCCGTGGTCAGCACCCTGCGGTACACGAACATCAACGGGTTCCTCCTGCTGCTGATGGTGCTGTTCACCTGGGTGTCGCTGTCCGATGTCCCGGACACGTTCTCCAGGCGGGGGCTGTTCCGGTGGCGCACCGTGGCGTCGGGGCTGCTCCTGGCCGTCGCGCTGAGCATTAAGCCGCACTTCATCGTGTTGGCGGTCATCCTGCTGATTTCCCGGCAGCTCGTCGCCCTCGTCATCGCCGGGCTGGGCACCATCCTGTTCTTCGCGATCGGCTGGTTCACCATGAACACGCCCGGGGACTACGTCGACCGGCTGCTGCCCTACCTGGGCGAGCCGCGGGACTACCACAACGGATCCATCGCCGGAATGGCCGCGCAGCTCGGCTGGGCCCCCGGCGTGGAACTGGCGATCAAGGTCGTGTTCCTGGCCGTGGTGGCCGCGGCCACCGTGCTGTTGCTGCGGTGGCGGGAGGAGGACCCGGTGATGTGGGCGTTTTCCACCCTGGCGGTGCTCATCAGCGGCATCACCATGGCCGGCGGCCTGCACCAGGGCTACTACGCGATGTGGCTGCTGCCCATGGCCGTGACCGTGTTCAGCCCGAAGTCGCCCATGCATTCCGCGCCGATGTGGCTGGCGTTCACGGCGTTCTTGGTGGCCTTCGAATGGCCCGCCGACGGCTGGCCCCTCATCGCCGAAGTGCTGCGCTGGCGGGCCAGCATCGGCTGGTTGGCGTTGCCGCTCATCGTCGCCGTGTGGGCGATCCTCCAGCGCCGGCGCGGCCATTCGTCCCGACTAGGCTGATTCCGACATGCGAAATACCACCCAGCGCACCGACCGCGGCACCACCGCACCACCGCCCCCCAGGGCCTATCGGCGCGACGTCGACGGCCTGCGTGGCCTCGCCATCGCCCTGGTGGTCATCTTCCACGTTTTCGTGGGAAGGGTTTCCTCCGGCGTCGACGTGTTCCTCCTCATCGGCGGCGTCTTCTTCTTCGGCCCGCAGATCCGCAATGCCCTGAACCCGGCGGGCCAGACCCTGGTCCAGTCGGTGTCGCGCCTGATGCGCAGGCTCTATCCGGCGCTGCTGACGGTGGTGACGGTGACGTTGCTGGCCGCGTTGGCGGTCTATTCGCCGGCCCGGTGGCCCCGGGCCGCCGCCGACGCGGCGGCGTCGCTGTTGTACTACCAGAACCTGCATTTGGCGCGGCAGGGCGAGGATTACGCCGCGGTCGGCCAGGACGTGAGCCTCTACCAGCACATTTGGTCGATGGCGGTGCAGCTGCAGATTTATTTGGGCAGCTTGATCGTCATCACCGTGCTGGCGCTGCTGATGCGGAGATTGCCCCGCACGGTGTCGGCGGTGACCTTGTACGGGGTGCTGGTCACCGCGACCATCGCGAGCTTCATCTACGCCATCCACCTGAACGGCACCGATCAGGGGCTGAACTATTACTCCCCGTTCAGCCGGTTCTGGGAGATCGGCCTCGGCGGGCTCGTCGGCATGGTCATGATCAACAGCCAGATTCCCGCCCGCCTGTCCGCGTTGCGGTGGCCGGCGGGGGTGGTGGGTCTGGCGCTCATCATCGGCACCGGCCTGTTCCTGGACGGGGCCGCCCAGTTCCCGGGCCCGTGGACCCTGGTTCCGCTGACGGGCGCGGCGCTGGTGATCCTCGCCGGCAACCCGCCCGCCGGGGGCGGGCCGGCCCCCGCCGTGGGCGTCACGGCTCTTTTGGGCACCGCCCCGTTCCAGACCCTGGGCAGGATGGCCTACAGCCTGTATCTGTGGCATTGGCCCCTGCTGGTGCTGGCGACCTTCCAGTTCGCCACTCGGGCCGACGCGGACGTGGGCGGCCCCGGCGGCATTCTGGCGACGCTCGGCTTCAACCGCGGCATTTTGGCCGGCGTGGCCGTCATCATCGCGTCGCTGGTGCTCGCCACGTTGACCGAACGGTACGTGGAGACGCCACTGCGGCAGGCGCGGCGGCCGGAGCGGTCGTGGTTGCCGATGACGGTGGCCGAAATGCGCAGGCCCACCGAAATCATGGTGGCGATCGGTACCGTCGCCGTGACGGCGGGCGTGCTCGCCTTCGGCCCCTACGTAACGGAGCGCGAGCGGCAGCGGGGCCATGACGAATTCGATGTGGTGGTCACGAACGTCGACAATTATCCGGGGCCAGCGGCGCTGCTGGACGACGCCCCGGTTCCCGACGACGTCCCGGTGCTCCCGGCGTCGGCCGATATCCGGGATTTCTTCGCCGAAACCGGCGCGGACGGTTGCGCGGCCCTGTTCGAGGAAATCGAGCCGGTCCTTTTCCAGGACCGCAACGAGTCCGACGTCCCCTGCGCGTACGGCGACCGGGAGTCGGAGCGCACCATGTACCTGGCGGGCAGCTCCCATGCCGAGCATTTCCTGCCGGCCCTGGACATCATCGGCCGGGAACGGGGGATCCGGATCATCCCGATGCTGAAGATGGGCTGCGGGTTCGGGTTGCCGTTGCCGCGCGCCGACGGGCAGCCGTACCCGGAGTGCGAGGTGTGGAACGACAACGCGCTGGCCCACATCCTGGAAAACCCGCCGACCGACGGGGTGTTCCTCATCGCCACCCGCCCCGAGAACCTCGACGGCCGGGGGCCGGACCATGTCCCCGGGGAGTACGTGGACCTGGTGGGCACGTTGACCGGGGCGGGCATCCACACGTGGGGCATGCGCGACACCCCGTGGCTGCGCACCGAGGACGGCAACGTGGACAGCCGCTTGTGCGTGGCGGACGGCCGGTACCGGGCGGGCGATCCCGACCGCGACTGCGGCATCGCCCGCGAGGGTTCGCTTCTGCCGGTGAATCCGGCGATCGGCCCGTACGAGGGCCTGGACATCACGCTTCTCGACGTCACGGAGGGCATCTGCGACGGGGAGCGGTGCCCGGGCGTCGTGGGCAACGTCCTGGTGTACCGGGACAGTTCCCACTTGACCAACGTGTACGCCGCGAAGCTGGCGCCCGAGATCATGCGCCAGATGTACGGGAACGGGGCTTAACGCCCGCGCCGGTTGGTGCGTTTGGTCGCCTGCGCGGACCAGGGGTCCTCCGGCCACGGGTGCTTGGGGTAGCGGCCGCGCATTTCGGCGCGGACCTGCGCGTAGGGGCCGTCCCAGAAGCTGCGGAGGTCCGCGGTGACGGCGAGTGGCCGGGCCGCGGGCGACAGCAGGTGCAGGACGACCGGCACCCGTCCGTCGACGAGCGCGGGGGTGTCCGCCAACCCGAAGCATTCCTGCAGTTTCACGGCGAGCACCGGTGGTCCGTCGTCGGGATAATCCACCCGGATGGCCGATCCGCTGGGTACGGTCAGCCGCTGCGGGGCGAGCTCGTCCAGGCGCGCGGCCTCGGGCCAGGGCAGCAGCCCCCGCAGCTGATCCACGCCGATGGGGCGCGGTGCCGCGGCGTCCAGCGCGGCGCCCAGCAGTTCCTCCGCCCGGGTGGCCAGCCCCGCGTCGCTCACGTCGGGCCAGGGGGCGCCGAGTTCCCGGTGCAGCAGGGCGAGCCGGCTGCGCAGCGCGGCGGCGTCGTCCGTGAACCCGAATAGGGCGGCCACCGCCGCCGGGTCCCGTTCGATTTCCCGCAGCCACGCTTCCCGGCAGTCCCCGGGGCCGGGGCGCAGCGGTTGCGCCGATAGTTCGATCGCCCCGAGCAGCGTGCGCCGCCGGGCGATGACGGTGC
>DUOR01000361.1 GCA_012838715.1 Actinomycetales bacterium | reverse complement strand
GACAGTTCGCCGCCCCCCGCGGCTGCGGCACCGGCCGCGGCACCCGCACCGGCCCGCCGCTGCGGCGCGAACTCGGTGGTCGGCGCCGGTTCGTCGTCATCGTCGTCGAGGTGGTGCACGGCCGCCAGCGGGACTTCGCCGCGCTGGATGCGGTGCAGTTCCTCGGCCAGGTCCGCGGCGGTGTCGTAGCGTTCGGAGGGATCCTTGGCCATCGCGGTCAGCAGGACGGCGTCGAGGGCCGTGCCCTCCTCGTCGGAAAGCCCCTCCAGCAGCGACGACGGCAACGGGGGGTCATCCTGCACGTGCTGGTAGGCCACGGACAGGGGGGTTTCGCCGGTGAACGGCGGCTTGCCGGTGAGGGTCTCGAAGAAGACGCAGCCCACGCTGTAGATGTCCGAGCGCGCGTCGGCGGTCTTGCCGCGCGCCTGCTCCGGCGACAGGTACTGGGCGGTGCCCAGCACCGCGGCGGTCTGCGTCATGGTGGTCGAATCGCCCAGCGCGCGGGCGATGCCGAAGTCCATGACCTTCACCGCGCCGGTGTTCGTCAGCATGATGTTCGCCGGCTTCACGTCGCGGTGGATGATGCCCTGCCGGTGCGAGAAATCGAGCGCCCCGCACACGTCCGCGAGAATCGACGACGCCCGCCGCGGATCCAGCGGGCCCTCCCGCCGCACGATGTCGCGCAGCGTCTCGCCCTGCACCAGCTCCATCACGATGAACGGCACCGTGCCCATCGGGCCCTCGGTCTCGCCGGTGTCGTACACCGCCACGATGGAGGAATGGTTCAGCAGCGCCGCGTTCTTCGCCTCGCGGCGGAAACGCTCCAGGAAGTTCTCGTCGCGCGCCAGGTCGGCGCGCATCATCTTCACGGCGACCTCGCGGCCGAGCAGCGTGTCCGACGCCTCGTACACGTCGGACATGCCGCCCACGCCGATGATGCCACCGAGCCGGTAGCGGCCGGAGAGGAGTTCGTCACCGTTGGTCATGGGTGACTCCCTTCGGTCAGGTGTGGGTCGTCGCGGTGCGGCGGGTTAACGCCGGCAACTGCCTCGATCATGGCCCATCATTCCCTTCAGCCTTCGACGACGGGCCGGTCGAGGGGGGCCCAACCGGGCAGCGGTGCCCCGTTGAGGCCCAGGTCGGGCAGGTTCGGGATTTCCGGGATCTCGGGGATCTCCGGGATTTCCGGGACCTCCGAGGGGATCTCCAGCGACGGGGTGGTCTCCTCCGGCGCCTCGGACGTGGTTTCGGGGGTTTCGGTGACGGTGGTCGTGGACGGCGCGGGGGGTTCCGTGGTGCCCGTGTCCGTGCTTTCCGACGTCGCCGGCGTCGACGTGCCCGGACCCGAGCCACCCATGAAATCGCTCGCGAGCAGCCAAATCGCGCCGCCGAGCATGGCGACGAGGATCAGCAGCACCAGCCACAGCCCCACGTTCGACTTCTTCCGCGGCGGCGGGGGCGGCGGGGGCGGCGGCTGGCGGCGCGGCGGCACCGGGCCGCGGCCGG
>DUOR01000360.1 GCA_012838715.1 Actinomycetales bacterium | reverse complement strand
GAACCGCAGGAGCAGTCGGAGGTCGACGCCCCCGCCGGAGCACCGGAGCCGCCGCGATGATCCAGGGTTTCCTCGCGTACCTGATGTGGGGCGCGTTCCCCCTCTACTTCCCCCTGCTGCAGCCGGCGGGCCCGGTGGAGATCCTGGCCCACCGGTTCGTGTGGACGCTGGCGTTCATGGCCCTGGTACTGGCGGTGGTGGGCACGTGGCGCGAGCTGCGGCGCGCCTCGGCCCGGACGTGGGGCGCGGTGACGCTGGCCGCCACGTTCATCGCCATCAACTGGGGCGTGTACGTCTACGCCGTCAACAACGGGCACATCGCGGAAGCGGCGCTGGGCTACTTCATCAATCCGCTGGTGACGGTGCTGCTGGGCGTGGTGTTCCTCAAGGAGCGGCTGTCCCGGCTGCAGACCGTGTCGGTGGCGGTGGCCGCGGTGGCCGTCGTGGTGCTCACCGTCGGCGTCGGCAGGCCCCCGGTGCTGGCCCTGGCGCTGGCGTTCAGCTTCGGCTTCTACGGCCTGCTGAAGAAGCGGGTGCCGCTGTCGCCGAGCGCGTCGCTGACGGCGGAATCTCTGGTGATGACCCCGCCGGCCATCGCCTACCTCGTGTACCTGGGCAACCGGGGGACCGGCACCTTCACCTCGGAGGGGCCCGGCCACACGCTGCTGCTGATGAGCGCCGGCCTGGCCACCGCCGTGCCGCTGCTGCTGTTCGGCATCGGCGCGAAGAAGATCCCGCTGTCGACCATCGGCCTGATGCAGTACATCACCCCGACGCTGCAGATGAGCATCGCCATTTTCATCGCCAACGAGCACCTGGAACCCGCCCGGTGGGCGGGCTACGTCATCATCTGGGTCGCGGTGGCGTTCTTCGTCGCGGACATCGTGCTGCGGCACCGGGCCAGGCGCCGCGCCCGGCCCGTCGGAAAGCCCGTGCCGGTGCGGGAAAGCCCTACGCCCCGAACAGATCCCGGAGATGCTCGTTGAGGAAGACCCCGGTGGGGTCGACCTCGCGGCGCAGGGCGGCGACCTCGTCGAACAGCGGGTATCGCCCGCGCAGCTGATCCGCGCCCAGGGTGTGCAGCTTGCCCCAGTGCGGGCGGCCGCCGGCGGCGAGGAAAATCGGCTCGAGCAGGCGGTAGTAGTCCGCGTAGGCCTCGCGGTGGTAGCGGTGCACCGCGATGTAGGCGCTGTCGCGGCCGTACGCGGTGGACAGGGCCACGTCGTCGGCCTTCGCCGCGCGGATCTCCAGTGGGAAGGACACCCACGCCCGGTGGCGGTCGATGGTGTCGCGCACCTCGGCCAGGACCTCCGGCAGCGCCTCCAGCGGCACCGCGTACTCCATCTCGGAGAAGCGGACGCGGCGCGGCGACACGAACACCCGGTGCGCGTCGTCGACGTAGCGGCGGCGGGACACGGTCTTCGCGGCGAAGGTGTTCAGCCCCTTCGTCAGCTTCGGGGCGATGCGGGCGGCCTCGCACATGGCCAGCAGCCCGGCGTTGTTGATGGCCTCCTCCGCGATGAACTCCTTCGCCCGCTCCATGCGCGTCGGCGTGCGGGCGCCCTCCGTGCCGGGCAGGCGGGTGTTCTCCTTCACCAGCGCCACGTCGGTGCCGGGGAACCAGTAGAACTCCATGTGGTCCACGCCCGCGACGCGCTCGGGGAAGGTGCGGCGGACCTCGTCGAAGTCCTCCGGGTGCTCGTCGGCGATGAGGCGGAACGCCGGCACGGCGTCCAGGGTCAGCTCCGTGACCACGCCGAAGGCGCCGAGGCCCAGGCGGGCCAGGCGGAACAGCTCGCCCTCGACGCCGCCCGCGCCGGCGGTGGCGTGCCTTTCGACGCCGTCGGCGCCCACGATGCGGAAGCCCCGGACCATCCCGGCGAACCCGGTGTAGCCCAGGCCCGTGCCATGCGTGCCGGTGGACACCGCGCCCGCCACGGACTGCGGGTCCACGTCGCCCTGGTTGGCCACCGCCAGGCCCGCCGGCCCCAGCATGCCCGGCAGATCGCGCAGGCGGGTGCCCGCGCGCACCGTCACCGACCGGCCGGTCGGCCCCTCGCCGGTGCCGGAATCGTCGACGCCGACGACGCCGCCCATCCGGTCCAGCTGCACCCGGTGCCCGTCGGTGCAGGCCACCGGCGTGAAGGAATGCCCGGCGCCCAACGGCCGCACGGTCGACCCCTCCGCCACGGCGCGGTTGACGATGGCCGCGATCTCCGCGGCGTCCGACGGCTGGTGCACCTGCCCGGGACGGCAGGACTGCGTGCCCGACCAGTTCCGCCAGTCGGTGGTGGTTGCTGCGTTGCTCACGTGTAAATCAGTCCCTTTCCGCGGTAGGTGGCCCACTGGCCGATGACCCGATCGCCGGAGACGACCAGCGCCTCGTCGGCGTGCTCGGCGGTTTCGCCCGCCTTGGCGTGCCGGAACCACACCCCGTCGCCGATGCGCAGCGTGCGGGCGGCCTGGCCGGTCAGCGGAGTCTGCACCTCGCCCGGCCCCTCGTCCTTCGCGTAGGACAATCCCGCCGGGAACACCGGCGACGGCAGCCGGGTGCCGCCCGCCGGGCCCGAGGCGAT
>DUOR01000359.1 GCA_012838715.1 Actinomycetales bacterium | reverse complement strand
CGAGCGGCCGCCGCCGGCCCACACGGACCGCACCACGGAACACACGGACAACGAGGAGACCCCAAATGACGCACCAGATTGCACTTGCCTTCGAGGACGGAATCACCCGGTTCATCGACTGCGAGGAAGACCAGACGGTGGCGGACGCCGCCTACAAGGCCCGCATCAACATCCCCTTCGACTGCCGCGACGGCGCCTGCGGAACGTGCAAGGCGTTCTGCGAGGCCGGCGACTACGAGGACGGCGAGTACATCGAGGATGCGCTGTCCGACGCGGAGGCAGCGGAAGGCTACTGCCTGCCCTGCCAGATGACGCCGCTGACCGACATCGTCCTGCAGGTGGCCACCACCTCGGAGCAGGCGAAGACCGGCGCCTCCACCGTCACCGGCACGATCACCGACATCACCCGCCACTCGGAGTCCACGGTGGGCTTCTCGGTGGAGCTGGAGGATCGTTCGCAGCTGGCGTACCTGCCGGGCCAGTACATGAACATCACGGTGCCGGGCACCGACCAGACCCGCTCGTACTCCTTCTCCTCCGGCCCGTCGGAGGACACGGTGTCCTTCCTGGTGAAGCTGACCCGCGGTGGCCTGATGACCGGCTACCTGGAGGAGCGCGCGAAGGTCGGCGACAAGCTGGCGATGACCGGCCCGATGGGCTCCTTCTTCCTGCGCGAGCCGCTGGCCCCGATTCTGCTGCTGGCCGGTGGCACGGGCCTGGCGCCGGTGCTGTCGATTCTGGAGAAGCTCACCGAGGATGAGCTGCTCGACGTCCCGGTGCGCCTCATCTACGGCGCCACGTTCGACATGGACCTGGTCAAGCTCGACGTGCTTGACACGTTCAAGGACCGGCTGCCGGACTTCGACTACTTCACGGTGGTCTCGGACCCGGAGTCGGACCATGAGCGCAAGGGTTACGTCACCCAGCACATGACCGACGAGCACCTCCACGACGGCGAGGCCGACGTGTACCTGTGCGGCCCGCCGCCGATGGTGGAGGCCGTCCGCGTGTTCCTGTCGGAGCAGCCGAACCCGCCGGCGAACTTCTACTACGAGAAGTTCTCCTCCGCGGCCGCCCCGGCCGGCGCCGCCTCGACCGAGGTCGAGGTCACCGCGACCTCCACCGGCGACGGCGACGACCGCCGCGCCGAGGTCGCCGTCTCCGCGCCGGGCGTCGTCACCGGTGAGGTCCACTCCGCGAAGGCGGACTCCACCTCGCAGTTCGAGGCCCGCATGGCCCTGGAGCTGGGTGCCCTGGAGCTGAGCCTGCACCGCCTGAAGGACATCGACGTCGAGGAGTTCCGCCGCCTGGCGGACGTGGTCAACGAGCACATCGACGGCGAGAAGATCGTCGATTCGGAGGCCTTCACCGCGGCGAACAACGAATTCCACGAGTTCCTGTTCACCCGCACGGGCAACCCGGCGCTGCTGGCGGCCTACCGGAACCTCGAGGTCATCGAGGTGATGAACCGCGAGCTTTCCGACGCCAAGTGGATCCAGCCGGACATCGAGGCCGAGCACCTGGCCATCGTCGACGCGGTCGCGTCCCGCGACAAGGCCCGTGCCGCCGAGCTCATCCGCGCGCACAACACCCACGCCATCGACACGATGCACCGGGCCATCGAGGATTCGGCGGTGCCGGCATGAGCGGCCCGGTCATCGGCCTGAAGAAGGCCACGAAGTCCGTCGGCGGCGGCCGGTCCGGTGACGGCACCGGCGCGGGCGCCCCGGTCGGCGCCGACATCGGCGACCGTCCCCGCCTGATCACGCCGGAGCGATTCTTCGGCCAGGGCGTGGTCATCACCGGCGCCGCCCAGGGCATCGGCCGCGCGGTGGCGCAGCGCATCGCGCACGAGGACGGGTCGGTGCTGCTGGTCGACCGGTCCGAGCTGGTCCATGAGGTCGCCGAGTCGCTTGCCGACGCCGGTGCCGGCACGATTCGGTCGGTCACCGCGGACCTGGAGACCTTCGAGGGCGCCGCGGAGGCCATGGCCGCCGCCGCGGGGCAGCTGAAGAGCGTCGACATCGTCATCAACAACGTCGGCGGCACCATCTGGGCGAAGCCGTACGAGCATTACGCGCCGGAGGAGATCGAGAAGGAGATCCGCCGGAGCCTGTTCCCCACCCTGTGGATGTGCCGGGCCGCGATGCCCGTGCTCATCGAGAACGGTGGCGGCACCATCGTCAACGTGTCCTCGGTGGCGACCCGCGGCGTCAACCGCGCCCCCTACGCGGCGTCGAAGGGCGGGGTCAACGCCCTGACCTCCGCGCTGGCGCTGGAGGCCGCGGAGCACAACATCCGTGTGGTGGCCACCGCCCCGGGCGGCACCCTGGCGCCGAAGCGCCGCGTCGCCCGCGGTCCCTCGCCGGAGGGCGAGCACGAGGAGGCGTGGTACCGCCGCATCGTCGACCAGACGGTCGATTCCACGGTGATGGGCCGGTACGGCACGCTCGAGGAGCAGGCGGGCCCGATCTGCTTCCTCGCCTCCGAGGAGGCCTCGTACATCACGGGTTCGGTCCTGCCGGTCGCCGGCGGCGACCAGGGCTAGCCCGGCCCGCGGGTAGCATCGGGGCATCATGTCGACGCCCCGTTCCGCCCTGCAGCACCAGATCAGCCGCGCCCCGGCGCGCGCCCTGATCGAGCGGGTGGCCGCGGGCGGGCCCGGCGCGGGGACGCTGGCGATTCTCACGGGACCGGTCGGTTCCGGAAAGTCGTCCGTCGTCCGCGACGTGCTGGCGAATTTGCCGGGTTTCCAGGGCGTCCACGCCGCGGTGCTGCCGTGGGAGTCGGATCGCCCGGGCTCGTTGCTGGAGCACGTCGCCGTGAAGACGGGCGCCGCCTCCGCGGAAGCCCTCAAGGAGGCGTCGCTCCTTGATTCGGGCCCCGGCGGCGTCCCGTCGCCGGCGGCCATCGCGGGGTTGGGCACGTCCCTGGCCCGGCACATCGACATTCCCGGTGCGGCGACGGTCATCGTCGTCGACGACGCGCACAACGCGGACGCCGCGTCCCTGCGCCAGCTGGCGGGCATGACCCGCCGATTCCTCCACGGCCGCATCGCGGTCATCCTGGCCTGCGATGAGCTCGGCGGTGCCGCGGACGACGAGCTGCTCACGCTTTCCGGCATCGCCGACGTCCTCACCGCGGTTCCGCCGCTGCAGGTGTCCGAGGTCCGCGAGCTCGTCTACGCCACCGTCGGCGCCCCCATCGACGCGGCGGCGGCCGTCGCGCTGCGCCGCATCACGGGCGGTTGGCCCGGCCGCATCCAGGAGGTGCTCCAGGCCGCGCCCGCGGATCATTGGCGCACGCCGGACCCCACCATTCCCCTGCCGGCCGCGTGGGCGACGTCGCTGCGGGGCCGGCTCGCCCCGCTTTCCGACGGCGTCCGGCGCATCGCCGAGGCCGTGGCCATCTTCGACCGCGGCGGCCCCGTCCATCTCGTGCGGGATTTGGCGGAGGACCCGGAAGGCGAGTGCCTGGATGACGCGGTGGCCGCGGGCCTGCTCCGCGTGACCTCGCGGCCGGGTGGTTCGACCGTCGATTTCACGGTGCCGATGGACCGGGCGGTGCTGCTCGCGGAGCTGCCGCCGGCCCGGCGCGGCCGTCTGCACCGGAAGGCCGCCGCGCGTCTCGCGGAAGCCGGTGACGACGTCGGCGCCCTGAACCAGCGCGCCCACGCGGCGGACGGCCCGGACGCGGAATTGTCCGGGGAGCTCGCCGCGCACGGCCGGGCCACGGGTGGCCTGGGCCATTGGCGGG
>DUOR01000358.1 GCA_012838715.1 Actinomycetales bacterium | reverse complement strand
GGGGCTTTTTCTTTGCCGTCCTCGTTGCCGTCGTTGCCATCGGCGCAGTCGCCGGCGTTTTCGTCCCGCGCGTCCGTCGCGTCCGATGCTTCCGTCTGTTGTCCGGGGTCGCCGCGGGCCTTAGTGCATCTGGATACACCGACCCAATTTCGGGCCATCAAAACCGCAGGTGGTCAGATCTGCTACTTCCCGCGGTGTATCCAAATGCACTAACTCCCCGGGGCCCCGCCAGTCCGCCGTTGCTTTCCGACGGCGTCGGCCCGGCATCCGCCCGGAGCGGGCGTGGACGTGGGGCGGCGAGCGTCGGAAAGCGACCGCTACCGGCGCCGCCAATCGCTCTCGACGTCAAGGTGAAGGTAAAGGTCCAGGCAGTGCCGCTCGTCCCAGCGCGACGGCGAGCGCGGGGTGCGCGAGGGACGCGGGGTGCGCGGAGCATCGCGGAGATGGCGGGCCTCGTCATGGATTTCGGCGATGACCTCGTCGAAGCGGTGGTCGATGTCGTAGTCGGTGTAGCGGAGAATCCGCACGTCGCGGCGCACCAGATTGTTCTGGCGCGCGCGGTCGACGCGGAACGCCTGCTCGTCCGTGTGGAACTTCAGCGAATCGAACTCGACGACGAGATTCGCCTCCACGATGAAAATGTCCCACAGGTACGGGCCGAAGGAACTGTTCAGGCGCACCGTCCAACCGCGCATCTGCAGCGCGCGGGCGAGCCGCCCCTCCACCTTGGAGAACATGTTCTCCGGCGCCCATTCCAGAAGCGGCAGAACACGTTTCGCCTGCCGCGCGGGCAACTCGCGGGCCTCCGCGAGAACCGCCGTGCGGGAATCCAGCGTGGGGAAGCGGGCGTCGACGGACTCCGCGACCGCACGCTCCGGCCACACGTCGAGCAGGTCGGCGATGGTGGCGGCGAGCGGCGTGAACGGCATTCCCGCGATGGTCATCCGCCGCGCTTCCCGCCGCGAACGGCCACGGGCGCCGCGCGGACTGCGACGCGACCTCGGGACGATGACCTCGAGCTTCGCCGGCTCGCGCTTCTTCAGCCCATGCGCGAACGCGGCCGTGCGATGCGAGAACACCGCGTCCGGCGAACGGAGCAGAACCACTTCGAGCCGCAGCCGCAGCTCCGTGACCTGCAGCGCGTAGATGCCGCGCTTCGTGCGGGCGAGCCAGCCGCGTTCCAGCGCCGTCGACAGCTCCGAGCGCGTGAGGCCGAGCTCGATGAGCTGGGATCGCGTCCGGGTCTCCGGCGGCGTGCGATTGGCGTCGTCGCCGTGGAACCGTCCCCCCGAATGGTTCATGCGGTGGATCGTGGCACGGAACTCGTTGCGACGCTCGGCGTGTGGCCCGTGGGGTGGGCGGCCGCCCGGGTGGCGGTGAAGCGGGTCGTGTGGCGGGTGGTGTTGGTGTGGAGGTGGTGTTGGTGTGGAGGTGGTGTGGCGGATGGTGTTGGTGCGGGAGGTGATGTGGATGGTGGGGCGCGTCCGGAGTTGCAGTCGAATCCTGCCGGGGTCGCCGCGGGCCTTAGTGCATCTGGATACACCGACCCATTTTCGGGCCATCAAAACCGCAGGTGGTCAGATCTGCTACTTCTCGCGGTGTATCCAAATGCACTAACGCTTGCCGACGAGGCGTGCCGCCGCATTCCGCCGGCGTGATTGGCGGGCCGGGTGGCGGTGCTTTCCGACGAGGGGTGCCGCGGCATACGTCGGCAAGCGAAGGGAACGGGCGGGAACGGGGAAACGACGCAGGGAACGCGCGAAAGGGAGGTGCGGGAACGGGGAAACGGCGCGGGGAACGCGCGAAAGAAGGCACGGATGACGGACGAATGACAGGGACGGGGACCGACAGCTGAGCACCGGCGGGGCGTTCGAACGGTAGGGCTGGGGACGGGCAGGCGACAGGGCTGGGGACGGGCAGGTGGGAGGGGGTGGGGAAAGGGCGGGGCGGCGGGG
>DUOR01000357.1 GCA_012838715.1 Actinomycetales bacterium | reverse complement strand
TTCCGGCGAATCCCCCACCGAGGTTGCCGCGGCCCTGGGGCTCGGCGCCGATGCCGTCACCGTCGACGAGGATCGGCGGGTGACCTTCAGTGCCCGGGACGGCGACGGCGTCGCCCTGCATCTGCTGCGCCGCACGGGCCAACGCCACGCTCACCCTGTCCGACGCCGACCCCGGCACGATCCTGGAGGTGGCGGCATGACCGAACCCGGAAGCCCCGCGCCCATCCGCATCCTCATCGCCGACGACCAGGAGCTCGTGCGCGCCGGGCTCGCCGCCCTGCTCAACCTCGAACCCGACCTCGAGGTCGTCGCGCAGTTGCCCGACGGCGCCGACGCCGCCCGGTCCGCCGAAGAGCACCACGCCGACGTCGCGGTCCTTGACATCGGGATGCCCTACGACGGCATCCTCGCCACCGCCGACGTCACCGCCCGCGGCAGGTGCCGCGTCCTCGTCGTCACCACCTTCGGGCGCGCCGGGTACCTCCAGCGGGCGATGGCCGCCGGCGCGTCCGGGTTCCTGGTCAAGGACGCCCCGGCCGAGCAGCTCGCCGCCGCAATCCGCGCAATCCACGCCGGCAACCGGATCGTCGACCCGACAATCGCCGCAGCGGCATTGGCCGCCGGCCCCAATCCCCTGACCTCCCGCGAAGCCGAGGTCCTCGGCGCCGCCGGAGACGGCTCCACCGTCCGCGACATCGCCGCGCGCCTGCACCTGGCCACGGGTACCGTCCGCAACCACCTGTCCTCCGCCATCGCGAAAACCGGCGCCGCCAACCGGGTGGAGGCCAATCGCACCGCGGAGGCCAACGGCTGGTTGTAGCCTCACCGCCATGAAACCGAGATTCCGCCGACGGCCCGACCCCGGACACCGCACCGGACACGGCACCGGCCCCGACGTCGACCCCGGGCCCGGGCACAGCGATCGCCCGCCCCTTGCCGACGCCATCTGCGTGGTCGTCGGGGCGCGGGGCGGAATCGGGCGGGCCATCGTCGGAAAGCTCACGGAGGGCGGCGCGACCGTCGTCGAGGCGGACCTGCCGGAGTACGACGCCGCCGACCCCGCGTCGCTGCGCGCGCTGCTTGCCGACGTCACCCGCGACCACGGCCGCATCGACGTCCTCGTGCACGCGGCGGGCATGGTGTCCAACGAGACCTTCGGGGACCGCACCACCGCGGACGTCGACGCCGAACTGGCCGTCAACCTCGCGTCGCCCATGCACCTGACGCGGATGGCGCTGCCTCTGCTGCGGAACGGGCGGCTCGCCGATGTCCTGCGGGACCGGAAGCGTCGGTCGGACCGGGGTTCGGTGCGGTCGCACGTCGTCGTCCTCGGGTCTCTCGGTGGCGTTCTGCCGATGCCGGACCAGGCGGTGTACGCGGCCGGGAAGTTCGGCCTGCGCGGCGCGATGCTGTCGCTGGCGATGAGCCTGCGCGACGAGGGCATCGCGGTCACTTCAGTCCTGCCGAGTGCGGTGGATACGCCGATGCTGTGGCGCGAAGTCGCCGAGGACGGCAACGCGCTGCAGTTCCTCGGCCCTCCCCAGACCGCGGCCGAGATCGCCGATTCGGTGCGTGGGGTCCTCGGCCGCCGCGTCGCCGAGGTGTACCCCAACCGCGTCGACGGCTGGCTGTCCCGTGCGGCGATGCTCGCCCCGAATGCGCTGCCCGCCGTCCTGCCGCGGCTCGAACCGCTGGGCAGGCGCGGCATGGCGAAATACCGCGCGGAGCTTGAGGCCCGCGGTGTGCTGCCGCTTCCCGACGGCCGCACCACCGACGGGGATCACCCGGCAACCCGCGGTTGACCCAGGCAACCTCCGGTTAACGACACTCACACGGGCGCCGGTTTTCCTATACCGTCGGGTTGCAATGGCAACGAAACTTTCCCACTCCACCGACCATCCGACGTCCGGCGATGCACGGACGAACCACAATCCCTGGCCCATGGCGATCATCACCGTCCTCGGCGTCGCCGCTGCAATCGTCATGGCCTTCATCGGCAGCGGCGCCATGGGCGGAACCCCGGTGGCCGAAGCCGCCGGCGGGGCACTGTCCGCCGACGCGACGCCGCTGGCGCCCGCGGGCACCGCCTTCAGCATCTGGAGCGTCATCTACGTCGGCCTCGCCGGCTACGCGATCTGGCAGTTGACGCCGACGGCCCGCGCCTCCGAACGCCAACGGGTGCTGCGCCCGTGGGCGCTGCTGTCCGCCCTGCTCAACGCGGGCTGGCTGTTCACCGTCCAGCTCGAACTGCTGTGGCTGTCGGTCGTCGTCATCCTCCTGCTGCTGGCCGTGCTGATCCGCATCATGTACATCCTCGGCCGGCCGCGGACCGGGGGCATCGTCGAGATGATCCTCACCGACGGCACCTTCGGCCTGTACTTCGGTTGGGTGCTGGTGGCCACCTTCGCCAACACGTACGCGACCTTCTCCGCCGAGGGCTTCACCTCCTTCGAGGAGATCCCGGTGGGAATCGTCGGCATCGTCGTCGCCGCCGCGGTCGCCGTACTCGCCGCAATGCTCGACGGGGGCCGCATCGCACCGGCGCTGGCCACCGCGTGGGGCCTCGCCTGGGTCGCCGTCGCCCGCACCGAGGGCACCTTCGACAGCGAAACCCTGGTCTGGACCGCCGCCATCGCCGCGGCCGTGGTCCTGCTCGCCGCCATCATCGTCCGCATCATGACCGCCCGCGGCGCCACCGCCCGCGGCGCCACGACCCGCGGCACCACCGCCCGGCCCTGACCGAACCGGCTGCAACCCCGGCCCGCTACTCCCCCGGGCCGTGCACCGCGGTCTTGGACAGGCGCACGGTCACGATGCGCGCGCCGTCGGTGGACACGACTTCGAGGCGGTAGAAGACGCCGTCGTGGATGTCGTCGTCGTCGACGTCCTCGGTGAATTCGTGCGGGATTTCCACCACGTCGCCGTCGCGCGCGATGCGCCCCAACCGGGCGAGCATCCAGCCCGCGACGGTTTCGTACGGCCCCTCGGGCAGGTGGATGCCGGTGCGCACGGCGAAGTCCTGCAGGATCGTCGACCCGTCGAGGATGCGGCTTTCATGCAGCGAAAGGCGGGTGCGGCGTTCCTCGTCGTCGTATTCGTCCCAAATCTCGCCGACGAGCTCCTCGATCAGGTCCTCCAGGGTGACCATGCCGTCGGTGCCGCCGTATTCGTCGACGACGATGGCGATGTGCTGGCCGGCCTGCCGCATCCGGCGCAGTGCCGCGGGCAGCCCCAGCGAGCCGGGGAAGTGGGGGATGTCGCGGCAGATCACCGAAATCGGTTCCTCGCCCCGTCCGGCGACGACCGCCTCCAGCAGGTCGCGCACGTGGAAGAAGCCGGTGACGTCGTCGAAGGTGTCGCGGTAAATCGGGTACCGCGAGTACGGGCCGGAGACGACCTCCACCAGCACCTCCGCGATGCTGCGGCCGGATTCGAAGGCGTGCATGTCGCTGCGGTGGCGCATCAGCTCGGCCAGCGTGTGCTCGCGGGCCTCGAACACCTCGGTCACCAGCTCCCGCTCGCCGAGGCCGAAACCCTTGTGGGAGGTCACGATTTCGAGGACCTCGTCCGTCGTCATGGCGGCGGTGCGCAGCGTCGGGTCGAAGCCCATCGCGCGCAGCAGCAACGTCGAGGAGGTGTTGACGATCCAGATCACCGGCGTCATCAGTTTCGCGAACAGGTCCAGCGGCGGGGCGACGATGACGGCGACGCGTTTGGCCTTCTGCATCGCAATCCGCTTGGGCACCAGTTCACCGAGGACGAGGCTCAGGTACGAGATGAGCACGGTCATCAGAATCAGCGAGAGCGTGTGGGCGGCGCCGTCGGGAAGCCCCCACCCTTCCAGCACCGGCGCGAAACGCGGCGCCAGCGCGGAGGCGCCGAAGGCGGAGGAGAGGAACCCGGCGAAGGTCACGCCGATCTGCACCGCGGAGAGGAATTTGCCGGAATCGCGGGCCAGCGCGGCGACCTTCTTGCCCGCCCCTTTGCCCCGCTCGAGCTGGGAAATCTGTGATTCGCGCAGGCTGACCAGGGCCATCTCCGTCGCGGCGAAAATACCGCCGACCAGGATGAAGACCAGAACCCAGGCGAAGCTCGCGGCGATGCTCACAACCCCAGGCTATCGTGCCCGGCCTCACACCAGGGGCACGAAAAGATAGGCGCCGTGCGCCGAAATGCTGACCTCGCCGTCGGCGTCCTTGGCCACCCGGTACATTTCGCCGTCGGCGGGCACGACCATGACGCCGCCCGGCGCGAGCTGGTCGACGAGTTCGCCGGGGATGGCGCCGGCCATGGCGGACACGAGAATCCGCTCGAAGGGCGCGAGGTCGGGCAGCCCCAGCACGCCGGGTTCGGCCTGCCGGATGCCCGCCCACGGGGTGTCGAACACCGCCACCGCCCGGCCGCCGCGTTCGACGAGTTCGGGCACGATTTCGACGCCGTGCACCTCCCCCTCCGGGCCCACCAGCTCGGCGAGGATGGCGGTCGACCAGCCGGA
>DUOR01000356.1 GCA_012838715.1 Actinomycetales bacterium | reverse complement strand
GAGGAGCAGGGCCACCACGGCGTCGGAGTCCGCGGCGCCGAGGGCGGCCTTGACGCCCGCGTCGTTGAAACCGGTCATCGGCGAGGCCGCCCAGCCGCGGGCCTCGGCGGCCAGGATGGCGAATGACGCCGCGATCATCGCGTCGCGGATGGCGAACTCGCGGGACAGGCCCGCCTCGCGGCGCTCGGCCTGGAAACCGCCGATGCGCTCGCGGCGCTCCACCGCCTTCGTCCCGTCCCAGTAGCCGGACGCGAGGTTGAGGTCACGGATCTCGTCGAAGGTGCCCTCCCAGCCGTCGGGCTCGGCCATGAAGGCCAGCAGCAGCGGGGCCTCCAGCACCTGCCTCTGCTTGCGGGCGGCGGCATGGACCTCGGCGCGGACCCCCGGATCGGACACGACCACCACCGACCGGGCCTGCATGTTGAACGCCGTCGGCGCCGTGAGCACCAGGTCGAGGAAATCCTCGACCTCGGCGTCGTCGAGGGGCTCGCCCACGAAGTCGCGGGTGGAGCGGCGGGCGCGGAGCATGGCGTCGAAGGTGTCGGTGAACGTCGTGTCAATCATGGGGCCAGGGTAACGCCCTCCAATTCGAGGAGCCCACGCTTCATGGCCTCACCGCCGCCGTAACCGCCCACGCGGCCCGACGCCGGCAGCACCCGGTGGCAGGGGATGAACAGGGCCACCGGGTTCGTGGCGCACGCCGAACCCGCCGCCCGGGCCGCACGCGGGGCACCCGCCATCGCCGCCAGTTCGCCGTAGGAGACGGTGGCGCCGAAGGGGACGCCGTCGGCAAGCGCACGGAGGGCGCGCCCCCGGAAACCGTCGCCCAAATCGACGTCGAGGGGCACGTCGAACACGCGGCGCTCCCCCGCGAAATACTCGGCGCACTGGCGCACCGTCTCGTCGAGGATGGCGCGGGCGGCCGGGTCGTCCTCCGGGCCGTGCGGGGCGACGGGGCCGCCGAGATTGACCTCCACGATGCCGCGCGCCGACGCCGCGACGCCCAACGGGCCGAACGGGGAATCGACGACGATGGTGGCCACTACAGACCCACCGCCATCCAAATGGCGACGTGGTGCACGATCGCCGCGACGAGCGTCGCCGCGTGGAAGACCTCGTGGAAACCGAACCAGCGCGCCGACGGGTTCGGCCACTTCAGGCCGTACACCACCGCGCCCAGGCTGTAGATGACGCCGCCGACCGCCAGCAGGATGGTCACGCCCGCGCCCGCGCCGGCCCACAGCTCCGGCGCCTTCCAGATGACCAGCCACCCCAGGAACAGGTACACCGCCACCGCCAGCCACCTGGGGTGGTTGATCCAGAACATGTTCATGGCCACCGCCAGCAACGCGCCGCCCCAGCACAACGCCAGAATCAGCGCCGCATCCCGCGACCCCAGCGCGACCACGCTCACCGGGCCGTACGTGCCCGCGATGAACAAGGCGATCATCGCGTGATCCGCGCGCCGCCACGCCCGCACCGCCGCCATGCTGCGCCACCGGCCCCGGTGGTACAACGCCGACACCGCCATCGCCCCCACCAGACACAACACGTACAACGCGGTCAGCCACGTCGCCGCCCCGACCCCGTGCCGCACCGCCGACACCACCGTCAACGACGTGCCCGACCCCGCGAACACCCACGCCGCGCGCGCATGCAACGTGCCGCGCAGCAGGGGGCGCTCGCCGCGGTCGACGGGGGCGGGGCGGGTACGGGTTCGCATAGTCGCAGCCTACGCTGCCGTAATGCTTGTTATCACCGGATCCGACGGACTCGCCCGCACCCCGTGGGCCTACGCCAACGATCGAATGCGCGACTACTACGACACCGAATGGGGAATGCCCGTCACCGACGAGCGCGGCCTCTTCGAGCGGCTCAGCCTGGAGGCCTTCCAGGCCGGCCTGTCGTGGGACGTCATCCTGCGCAAACGCGACGATTTCCGGCGGGTCTTCCACGACTTCGACCCCGACCGGGTCGCCGCCTTCACCGACGCCGACGTGGAAAATGCGCTTGCCGACGCCGGAATCGTCCGCAACCGGGCGAAAATTTCGGCGACCGTGGGCAACGCACGGGCCGTCGGAAAGCTCCGCGGTGAGGAGTTCCCGCTCCACCCGCGGTTGGGGACCATCCCGGCGGGACTGCCCCAGCTGATCTGGTCGCACCTGCCGGAACGCACCCCGGAACCCGCGACCAGCGCCGACGTGCCCACCACCTCAGCGGAATCGACGGCCCTGGCGAAGGCGCTGAAAAAGCGGGGGTTCCGCTTCGTCGGCCCGACCAGCGCGCACGCCCTGATGGAGGCCATCGGAATGATCGACACCCACGTCGCCGGATCATGGCGACGCGGGTGCTCGGGATTGTGGGGTTAGGGCCGACCTAGTCCTGGGCCTCGAGCCACTCCAGCATCTCGTCCCACTCCTTCTCGTGGCCGCGGCGGAAGTACCCGCCGTAACCGACGCCCTGGCCGCGGGCCGGGCGGGCCAGGCGCTTCTCCACCGACGACGCGCCGGACAGGCGATCCGTGATGAGGTCCGCGGAGGACTCCTCCGTCCAGTAATCGTCCGGGATGCGGATCGACAGGAACGGCTGCGTCGCGCGGGCGAAACGGGCGTCGAAGTCGAACTCCGGATCGGAGAAGAAGTAGTCGCGCTTGCGGGCCCACTTGGCCCACTGGCGCATGACGCCGATGGGCGGCTCCGAGGTCAACTGCCAGCCCGACGCCGGGATGTGGCCGGTCAGAGTCGCCGACACCGGGCCGATGATGTTGAACAGGGCGAACGCGCGGATCTTGCCGAACAGCGACGGCACCTTCGCGATGCGCATGCCGCGGACGTTGACCAGCGCCGCCGCGTCGAACGTGCCCTCCGGGCCCGCGTACGCGATGCCGTGGCCGCCGACCGCATGGCCCACCGCGTAATGCGGCAGACCCGCGAACTCCTCCTTCGCCCACGCGATCACGCCGACGGTGTCCTGCGTGATCCAGTCGGACATGCGGATGTCCTCGTTGCGCAGATCCATGTCCAGGCCGGAGCGGCCCGTGCCGCGGTAGCAGTACGTCAGCACCGCGTAACCCTTGTTGGCCACGTGCTCGGCGAAGCGGTGGTAGAAACCCTCCGGCACGCCCGTACCCGCGTGGACCGTGACCACGCCCTTCACGTTCGCCGGATCCTCCTGCGGGCGGAACACCGTCCCGCGGAGCAGATAACCGTCGGCGGCGGGGACCACCACGTCACGACGGGGCCGATGCTCGGTCACCTGGGGGCTGTTCTCGGAGTACATCAGTTCCTTCCCTGCCGATTCAACTCTGTGTCGCCACCGAGCATAGGGGCCGGTGAGGGCCGTCACAGCGTTTTGCGGGAAACCGGCGCCGAAAATGTCCAGGTCGGGCGACCGTTTTCGTCCGGGCTACAGGTCCACGTCGTCGTACGCCCGCTCATCCTCGATGGGCTCCAGATGGGAGGAAACGTGCACGCCGGGGAAACGCTCGCGGAGGTCGTCCTCCATCGCGGAGACGATGTCGTGGCCGTGCTCCACGGACCACTTCCCCGGGACGAGCACGTGGAACTCGATGAACTCCTGGCGGCCCGAAATGCGGGTGCGGATCTCGTGGACGTCGATGCGGCGGTCCGGGTCGCGGTGCCGATCCAGGATGGCGTCGACGTCCTCCCTGTCCTGGCCGGTCATCGCCTTGTCCATCAGGCCGCCGCCGGCCTCCCACACCAGCTTGTTGCCGGTGACCAGGATGTTCAGCGCCACCAGCAGCGCAATCACCGGGTCCAGCCACCACCACTCGGTCAGCCACACCAGGAACACGCCGACGATGACGCCGCCGGAGGTCCACACGTCGGTCATCAGGTGCTTGCCGTCGGCCGTCAACGTGATCGACCGGTGCCTCTTCCCCGCCCGCATGAGGATCACGGCCACCACGCCGTTGATCGCCGACGCCAGCACGGTCAACGCCATGCCCAGCCCGATCCCCTCGATGGGCTGCGGCTCCAGCAGCCGCATCACGGAGGCGTAGATGATGTACGCCGCCGCCACCAGAATCAGCGCGCCCTCCAGGCCCGCCGCGAAATACTCCGCCTTCGAATGGCCGAACTCATGGTCCCGATCCGCGGGCCGCGCGATCACCTTGAGCACGAACACCGCGACGAGCGCCGCGGCCAGGTTGATCAGCGATTCGGCGGCGTCGGAAAGCAGGCCCACCGACCCGGTGACCCGGTAACCGGCGAACTTCAACACGATGGTGACCACTGCCGCGGCCACCGACAACCACGCAAAACGGGAAAGATCGCGCATGCCCGTGAATATACGCCCCGGGGGAACTAGTCGAACTTGTAGAAGGCCAGCGCATTGTCGCGCATGACCCGGGGCATCTCCCATTCGCCGAGGACGTCGAGGATGACGTCGACGTCGGAACGGTCGAAGCGGCGCGGAGCGTGCGTGCCCGGCAGATCCGTGCCGAACATCAGCGCCCGCGGGTTCACCGAATGGATGCGGTCGAGGGCCTCCGCGACGGGGAAATCGAGGCGGCCGAAACCGCTGGCCTTCACCCGCACGCCCGCGCCGGCGAGCTCCGCGACGCGCTCGATGCCCTGCTCCGACATGCCCAGGTGGTTCACCGCCGCGGCCGGCAGCTCCGGCAGCACGTCGGCGACGTCCGGGCGGGCGGCGATGTCCACGTTGACGTCCGTGGTCCAACCGGCCAGGTCATGGACCTTCCGGGCCAGCGCCTCCAGGTCCCCCACCGCGATCTCCTGGCCCTTGAGCAGGTTGAAGCGGATGCCGCGGATGCCCTTCGCGTCCAGGGCCAGGATGCGGTCCGACCCCAGCTCCGTGGTGCCGGTGATGACGCCCACGAAATTGCGGCCATCCTCCCGCGCGAACCCCCGCGACTGCGCCTCCAGCTCCAGCTCCTCGAGCGCCTCGGCCAGCGTTTCCTCGCGCGTCTGCAGCGACCCGCCGAACACCACGCCGCCGGCCACCCGCGACCACCGGGCGGCGTCCGCCATCCGGTCGGTGAGCTGGAGGTACCTGTCCACGGTGAACGGCGGCGGGGCGAACGCCCGGTCCGGGCGGAGGTCGCGCGCGCCGATGATGTGGAAGTGGCTGTCGATGATGTCCATCGCCGTTCAATCGTACTGGCATGCTGGCGGCATGACCGTTTTCGACGTTTCCCGCATCGGCGCCGGACTGCCGTTCACCGCCGCGGCCGACGAGCTTTCGGCCGCCCTCGACGGGATGACGGCCGTGGTGCAGGCGCCGCCGGGCACCGGCAAGACGACGGTC
>DUOR01000355.1 GCA_012838715.1 Actinomycetales bacterium | reverse complement strand
TCTCCGTCGCCGGGTCGTACGGCAGCGGCTCGGGGATGCCGAACCAACGGTCGATGGCCGGGCGCCCCGACGTCTGCATCGCCGACACCGCCTCCGGCTCATGCCGCGCGCACGTGGCCAACAGGCCCATGGAGAACAACGTCACGATCGCCGAGGTGCCGCCCGCCGAAATCAGCGGCAGCTGCAGGCCCGTCACCGGCAGCACGCCGACGACGTAGCCGATGTTGATGAACGCCTGCAGCACCGTCGCCAGGGTCAGCGTGCCCGCCAGCAGACGCAGGAACAGGTTCTTCTGGGCGGCCGCGATGCGCAGGCCCACCCACCCGAGCAGCGCGTACAGCAGCACGACGATGCCCGCGCCGAGGAAGCCGAGCTCTTCGCCGATGATCGCGAAAATGAAGTCGTTCTTCGCCTCCGGCAGGTAGAACCACTTGGCCCTCGACTGGCCGAGGCCGACGCCGGTCATCGACCCGTCGGCAAGCGAAAGAATGCCCTGATAGGACTGGTAGCCCGGGCCTTGCGTCTCGTTGAAGCGGCCCAGCAGCGTATCGAAGAAGACCTGCATGCGGGCGGAACGGAAACCGACCGCCATCGACGCGGCGATGACGACCATAAGGCCGACCGCGCCGACGACGGCGACCAGGAAACGCGGCAGGCCCGCGAACCACGCCAACGCCAGCACCACGAAGCCCATCGACGCGACCATGCCCAGGTCGCGCTGGAAGAACACCAGGCCCAGGACCAGCATCGCGACGAAGATGAATGCGCCGAACAGCTGCTTCGTGGTCACCGCCACGCGGATGCGATCCGCCAGGAACTTCGAGCCCCACAGGGCCAGCGCGATCTTCGCGAACTCCGACGGCTGCATGGTCACGCCGCCGACGAGAATCCACGACTGCGCGCCCGTCTCCTCCAGGCCGATGCCGATGCCCGGGATGAGCACCAGCACCAACAGCACCAGCGCCAACCCCAACAGGGGCAGCGCCGCCGCCCGAATGGTGCTGACCTTGACCTTCAGCACCAGCCAGAACACGAGCAGGCCCGCGGCGACCATCGCCGCCTGTCGGCTGAACTCGGCCCACACGTTGCCGGCCGCGCCGGAACTCGCCATCGTCGACGACAGCACCATCACCAGGCCGATGCCCGTGAGCAACGCCGTGACGGCCAAAAGCAGGTGGTAGTCGAACAGCGGCCTGGACACCCAGTCCCTCAGGCTTTCGCGCAGCTCGATGCCGCCGCCCTTCTGTTCAGCTTCCGCGCTCATGGCCGGGGCCCCTCCCTCGTCGGGTCAGTTGCGGCGCGGGCGCCGTCGGCGAAGAAGTCGCCGCGCTGCGCCATTCCGGTGAACATGTCCAGGCTGGCGGCCGCGGGGGCCAGCAGCACCACGTCACCGGGTTCGGCGGCGCCGGCGGCGGCCCGGCAGGCCTCCGCCATCGCCGCGGCCGGGTCGGTGTCGCCGATGAGCGTCACCGGCAGGCCCGGGCGGGCCGCCGCCAACGCTTCGGCGATGACCTGGGCGTCGACGCCGATGAGCACCGCCGCACGGATGCGGTGGGCGTGGTCGGCGACGAGGCCGGACACGTCAGCGCCCTTCAGCTGGCCGCCGGCCACCCAGACCACGGACTCGTGGCCGCCCAGGGCGGCGTCGGCGGCGTGCGGGTTGGTGGCCTTCGAATCGTCGATCCAGTCGACGCCGCCGGCCGAATGCACGACCTGGCCGCGGTGGGCGGCCACGCCGAAACCGGCGAGCGCGGCGGCGATGTCCGCCGCCGGGACTCCGATGGACCGGGCCAGGGCCGTGGCGGCCAGGGCGTCCAGGACGCCGGCGGGGC
>DUOR01000354.1 GCA_012838715.1 Actinomycetales bacterium | reverse complement strand
CTCCGGACCCGCCCACGCGGCTTTTTGCTTGCCTTTTCCCGCTTTCCGACGGCGGTGGCCACCCGTGCGCCCGGCCTGAACCCTCAATGTGGCGTTCAGGGGGCAGCGGGGGTGGCCGTGTTCTCCACATCTCCACAGGGCTGTGGATAACTTCCTCCACGTCGTGTGCATGCCCCGGGCCCGGGATCCGGCGCTTTACGAACGGTTTCCGGAGAGTGCGCAAACATCCCCGGTTCTCCACAGGGCTGTCCACACATGTGGATAATTCCACTCTTGTAATTTACGAAAACCCGTGCGATCCCTTAAGGATCACGGTGGATACACCGAGATGTGGATGCCTGTGGGGAGATCCGTCCCGCTTGTGCACAGAGTTATCCACAGGGTGTGGATATTGTGGACAGCCGATCCCGGCCCTTTTCCACATGCTTTACGGTACGGGACGTTCGAACATCCGCCGGCCCGCCGAATCCGCCGGAATCAGGTTATCCACAAATTACACCGTTGATACACAGGTTTCTGTGGATGGATTTCAGGGGCGGCGGAACCACCCGGATCGCCGCCGTCGACGCCCGGATGCCCGAATCGGGGGTGCCCAGGACGTCGGAAAGCACCCCCGCACCCGCGAATGAAAAAACCCCGCACGAAACGTGCGGGGCTCGCGGCGGGGGCCGGTGCGTCAGCGCCAGCCCATGGTCATCAGCAGGCCGATGACGAACGCGCCGAAACCAATCAGGTAGTTCCACGCGTTCAGCTGCGCCATGAACGGGATGTTCGGGCCGGCCAGGTAGTTGACCACCAGCCACAGCAGACCGAACGCCATCAGGCCGAACATGATGACCTTGTACCAGGTCGGCGTCGAGGTGCTGTTGATCTTCACCGGGGTACGGCTGACCCCGGAACCGCCCACGGACGTGCTGCTCGTGCGATTCACCTTTGCCTTGGGCATCGGGACCCCATTCCAATCATCGTGCGGAGTGTCGTCGGATCCGCTCCGGAAGCCGGTAGCGGGTTCGCGACCAATCTACCAGTATGATTTCTCCCCATGCGCATCCTCGTCGTCGACAACTATGACAGCTTCGTCTTCAATCTGGTCCAGTACCTGGGCCAGCTGGGGGAGTCGACGACCGTCTGGCGCAACGACGACCCCCGCCTCGACGATCCCGCCGCCGTGGCCCGCGGGTTCGACGCCGTGCTGCTCTCGCCCGGCCCCGGCGCCCCCGGCGATTCCGGCCGCACCCCCGACATGGTTCAGGCCTGCATCGACGCCCGGACCCCGCTGCTCGGCGTGTGCCTCGGCCACCAGACCATCGGCGCGGTCTTCGGCGCCGCCGTCGGCCGCGCCGACGAGCTGCTCCACGGCAAGACCTCGCCGGTCAGCCACGACGGCACGGGCGTGCTGCGCGATCTGCCGAACCCGTTCATCGCCACGCGCTACCACTCGCTGGAGGTCGACGAGTCCACGCTTCCCGACGAGCTGATCCCGACGGCCCACACCCCCTCCGGCATGCTCATGGCCATGCGCCACCGGAGCCTGCCCATCCACGGCGTTCAGTTCCATCCCGAATCGGTGCTCACCCAGTACGGCCACCGGATGCTCGCGAACTGGCTCACCGAGGCCGGCGGCACCTACCCGGAAAGCCTCCTGCGCCCCCTCGAGGAGGAGCAGGCGGCGTACCAGAAGGCCTTCGACGGCGTTGTAGCCGGCTAGTGGCGGGCTAGTGGCCGGCTAGTTGATTCCCGGGATGCGGATCTCGGGGATGTCGATGCCGCCGTCGCCGCCGTCGCCTTCGCCGACGCCGAGCTCATAGACCTCGAGTGTCACGGTGCCGCCCTTGTCGGCGACCTCGCCCTGACGGGGGGAGGTGCCACGGACGGTGCCGACGCGCGTCGGATCCATCGTGGTCACCGGCACGCGGCGGAAATCGCCCTCGAATCCGGCGTCGCGGATGGCGCGCTCGGCTTCCCCGGCCTGGCGGCCGGCGACGTCGGGGACGCGCATCTGGTTGCCGCGGGACACGACCACCTCGATGGAGGTGCCCACCGCGAGGTTCTGCCCCGCCTGCGGGACTTCGAGCACCCGGCCGGCGGGTTCGACGGAGTCGACCTCGCGCACCTGGACCTCAAAGCCGGCGGACTCGAGCGTCGCCCGGGCGGAGTCGAGGTTCTGGCCGGTGACGTCGGGGACCGTGCGGATCTCCGGGCCGGAGGACACGATCAGCTGCACCCGGGTGCCCTTGGACACCTGGGAGCCGGCGGCCGGGGACTGCTCGATGACGTGGCCGCGGGCGATCGTCGCCGACGGTTCCTCGCGCAGTTCCGGATCGACGTGCAGCCCGGCCTCCTCCAGCAGTTCGCGGGCTTCCTCGGCGGGCAGGTCGCGGACGTCCGGGACGTCGGTGATCTCGCGGCCGGAGGACACGCGCAGCGTGATCGACGAACCGTTGGGCAGGCCCGAGCCGAACGCCGGCTCGGTGCCGATGGCGTGGTTGCGGGGGATGTCCGGGTGCGGCTCGTCGACGCGGTCGACGGAGAAGCCGGCGCTTTCCAGGAGCTCCTGGGCCTCGGCGGCGGGCATGCCCTCGACCTGCGGGATCGCCACGGTCTCGGTCTGCGCGGAGCCGCCGGTGAACATGCGGAAGGACACCAGCCCGACGCCGCCGACGAGCAGCAGCACGGCGAGCAGGCCGGCGATCGCCTTCATCCGGCCGCGGCGCCGCTCG
>DUOR01000353.1 GCA_012838715.1 Actinomycetales bacterium | reverse complement strand
GACGTGGGGCGCGTGTTCGACGGTGCCCCGGCCCCGGGTGGACCGCCGCCGGGAGCCCCGGGTGGCCCGGGCGGCCCGGGCGGACAGCCGGGCACTCCTCCCGGCGCACCGGCGGAAACGCCGGCGGAGGGTGGTTCCGGCGACGGCGGCTGCTCCGTCGCCATCGTCGACATCATGGACGGCCCGGACGAGGGCCGGCGCACTCTGCTGCAGACGTCCGGCATGCCGGGCGACCCGGAGCTGTCCGAGGGCGACGAGATCCTGTTGGCGAAGCACGAGAACCCGGACGGATCCGCGCTGTACGCCTTCCTGGACATGAACCGCACGGTGCCGTTGGGCGCGTGGCTGGCGGTCACGGCGTTGGCCATCGTCGCGGTGGCGGCGTGGCGGGGCGTCCGCGCGATCGTCGGCCTGGCGGTGACGCTGGCGCTGATGGGCGTGTTCCTCATCCCGGCGCTGTTGCGCGGCGGACCGCCGGTGGCGTTGGCGGTGGTGGTCGGCGCGGCGATCCTGTTCCCGGTGATGTTCCTGGTCCACGGGGTGAACTGGAAGTCGGCGGCGGCGCTCGGCGGCACGCTCACGTCGCTGGTTGTCTCGGCCGGGTTGGCGCACCTGGCCATCGGTTCGGCGAACCTGCGCGGCCTGGCCGACGATTCGAACCTGCTGATCCAGCTGTACCTCCCGACGGTCAGCGTCACCGGTCTGATGCTCGCGGGGTTCATCGTCGGCACGCTGGGCGTGCTCAACGACGTGACCATCGCGCAGGCGTCGACGGTCACCGAACTGGCGGAGGCCGACCCGGGCGCGCGGCCGATGGCCCTGTTCACCTCCGCGATGCGGGTGGGCCGCGATCACATCGCGTCGATGGTCTACACGCTGGTGCTGGCGTACATGGGCGCGGCGCTGCCGATGACGCTGCTGTTGGCGGTCGTCGACCGGCCGCTGACGCAGGTGCTGACCTCCGACGTCGTCGCCACCGAGCTGCTCCGCTCCGCCGTCGGCGCGCTGGGCCTGACGCTGGCGGTGCCCGTGACCACGATCATCGCCGCCGTCACCGCGACGACGGTCCGTTCGGCCCGCGCGGCCCGGGCATGACCCGCCCCGCCACCGGCGCCTCCCCCGCCACCGGCGCCTGCCCGACCACCGGCGCCTTCATCGCCGCGGTGCGACGGGACCTTGCCCCGCTTGCCGACGCCGAACGCGCCGCCGGGCAGGCCGCCTACCTCAAAACCGACGAACCGATGCTGGGCGTGCGGGTGCCGGAGGTCCGGAAGGTGGCGCGCGGGGCCGCGAGGGAGGCCGGGTTCACGACGACCGGCGAGGTCATCGATGCGACCCGGACCCTGTGGGACGGCGCCCGGAACCGCGAGGAACGGCGGGCGGCGATTGGGTTGCTGCAGGCCGGCGTCGTAAAGCGACTGGTGACCCCCGCGGTGATGGACCTGGTCAAGCACATGGTGACCACCGGGGCCTGGTGGGACCTCGTCGACGATGTGGTGAAGGTGCAGCTCATCGTCCGCGACCATGACCGCGGCGGCGAGGACGCGCGGATGCGGGCGTGGGCGCGCGACGGAAACATGTGGGTGCGGCGCTACGCCATCCTGCACCAGCTGCAGGCGAAGACGGCGACCGACACCGCCCTGCTCGCCGACGTCGTTGAGGCGAACGTCGCCGACGGGGAGTTCTTCATCCGCAAGGCCATCGGCTGGGCGCTGCGGGACTACGCGAAAACCGACCCCGATTGGGTGCGGGATTTCGTGGCCGCGCACCCGGACCTGTCCCCGCTGTCGCGGCGCGAGGCCACGAAACACCTGTGAGCGCCCCCAACGGACCGGACCGGCCCGGCCACCTCAGCGGTGGTCGAACCGGCCCGGTTCAGGTTCGGGGGCGACCCCGGATTCGGGTTGCGCTTAGTTGCCGCGGCCCAGGCAGTTGACGTCCCAGCCCGCCTCGCGCCACTCGTCGACGGGCAGGCAGTTGCGGCCGTCGATGAGCTTCTTCGCGGCGACGAGATTGCCGGCCTCGACGGGGTCCAGGTTCTGGAACTGGTCCCACTCGGTGGCCACGACCACGATTTCGGCGCCGTCGAGGGCGTCCTCCACGGATTCGCGGTAGTCGAGCGTCGGGAAAATCTTGCGGGCGTTGTCCATGGCCTGCGGGTCGAACACCCGCACCTCGCCACCGGCCAGCGACAGCGAACCCGCGATGGACAGGGCCGGGGAGTCGCGCACGTCGTCCGAGTTCGGCTTGAACGCGGCGCCCAGCACGGTGATCTGGCGGCCCAGGACGTTGCCGCCGAAGGCCTCCTTCACCAGGCCGACGGCCTTCTCGCGGCGCCGCATGTTGATGGCGTCGACCTCGCGCAGGAAGGTCATCGCCTGGTCGGCGCCCAGCTCACCGGCGCGGGCCATGAAGGCGCGGATGTCCTTCGGCAGGCAACCGCCGCCGAAACCGAGGCCGGCGTTGAGGAAGCGGCGGCCGATGCGGGGATCCATGCCGATGGCGTCGGCGAGCACGGTGACGTCGGCGCCGGTGGTCTCGCAGATTTCGGAGACGGCGTTGATGAAGGAAATCTTGGTGGCCAGGAACGCGTTGGCGGACACCTTGACCAGCTCGGACGTCGCCAGGTCGGTGACGATCATCGGGGTGCCGGCGTCGAGGATGGGGCCGAACGCCTCACGGGTCGCGGCCTCCGCGCGGGTGGAATTCTCGCCCAGGCCCAGGACCATGCGGTCCGGCTCGAGGGTGTCCTTCACCGCGTGGCCCTCCCGCAGGAACTCCGGGTTCCAGGCGATCTCGATGGAGGTCTCCTCCGGGTCGAGGCCGCGCTCGGCGATGATGGCGTCGGCGCGCTCCTGCAGGCGCTGCGCCGTGCCGACCGGGACCGTGGACTTGCCCAGCACCACGTGGTGGCCGGTGACCCGCTTCGCCAGCTCATCGACGACCGCATCGACGAAGCGGACGTCCGCCGCGTAGGAGCCCTTCACCTGGGGCGTGCCGACGCCGATGAAGTGCAGGTTGGCGAACTCCGCCGTCTCGTCGTTGTCGGTGGTGAACCGCAGGCGGCCGCCGTCGACGTGGCGGCGCAGCAGCTCCGGCAGGCCCGGCTCGTAGAACGGGACGCGCCCCTCCGACAGCGCCTCGATCTTCGCGGGGTCGACGTCGACGCCGAGCACCTCATGGCCCAACTCAGCCATGCACGCGGCATGGGTCGCACCGAGGTAACCGGTGCCAATCACGGTCATACGCATACGCGCCAGTATGAGATACGTTGCGGCACTTGGCGACCGGGCAACCGGCGAATACCCGCAATTTCCTGCGGGTTAACCGTCGGGCCACCCGTGGTTCACTGGGGGACCCCCAGATCGCGGGCACCCGTCAGGGCCAACGGGCGGTCAGGCCCCCTCCAGCCAGTCCCGGGCGATGAGATCGGCCCCGGCCTTCTCGTCCCCGGTGGCGCGGACGTTCATGTCGACGAGGTCCGCCGTCGTCAGGCGATCCGACACCGCCGCCAGCGCCTCGGCCGCACCCTCCGGCAGTACGCCGCGCCGCGCCAACGCCACCACGTTCTGCGCCGGGATGAGCCGGCGCGGATCCTCCAGCGTGACGACGTCCACCTCGGCGCCGGAGGGGTCGCGGACGGGCGTGGTGGTGTAGATGTCCGCGAGGTCCACCGCGCCGTCGGCAAGCGCGCGAATGGTCAACGGCCCACCGGAATCCCCGTAGACCACCATCTCGATGGCGCCGGGGTCGACGCCGTAGACCTCCGCCAGGCCATCGGGGCCGTAGGGCTGCTGCGCCAGCTCCGGCGAACCGCCGATGCGGATGACCCCGCCGAGGGCGTCCGCCAGCGCGGGCAGATCCTCGAGGGATTGCACGCCATGCTCGTCGGCGACCGTGCGCAGGAGCCGGTACGCGTCCTTAGATTCCGCCTCGGCCGGCGCGAGCGCCTCCAGGTCGTCGGGCAGGTTCGCGTCGAGGGCGGCGAGCACGCCGGCGGCGTCGGCGCCCTCGGGGACGTCGCCGAAGTAGGACGCCAGGTTGCCCGAATACTCCGGGACCAGGTCGACCGAACCCTCCTGCAGCGCCGCGAGATACACGTCGCGGGCGCCGATCTGGGGAACGACCTCGACGGTGAACCCCGCGTCGCGGAGGGCGTGGGCCCACAGGCGGGCGATGATCTCCGACTCCGGGAACATCGCCGACCCCACGCGGATTTCGCCCGGCGCGCGGTTCGCCGGATTGGCCGGGTCGAGCGCGCAGGCCGCGAGAACGGCCATCGACGTCGACGCCACCCCGGCGAGGAACGCCCGGCGGCCCATCGTGCCCCGGCCGATCGTGCCGCGGTCCATCGAGTTGCGGCCGCCTCCCCGGGCCGACCGATTCGTCCGTGCCGGTCCGTTCATCGCGCACCCCCACGTCGGGAAAGCATCTTCATGGCCACGGTGAATGCCGCGTCGGTGATCAGTGCGAGGCCCGCGACGAGGACGGCGGCGCCGAGCATCATCCCGTAATCGCGCACCGCCAGGGCATCGAGCAGGAAACGGCCCAGCCCGCCGAGGCCCAGGTAGGCGGCGATGGTCGCGGTGGCCAGGACCTGCAGCCACGCCGACCGGACGCCGCCGATCAGCACCGGCATGGCCAGCGGGAACTCCACCTGGCGCACCACCTGACCGGTGGAATGCCCCATCGCGTACGCCGCGTCGACCGTCACCCGGTCGATGGACCGGAACCCGGACGAGGTGGCCGCCAGAATCGGCGGCACCGCCAGGATGACCAGCACCACCGTCGCCGGGATGAGCGGCAGCGTGATGCCCGCCGGGATGATGAGGGCCAGGAACGTCAGCAGGCCCAGCGACGGCATCGCCCGGAGGACGCCGGACAGTCCGAGCACCACACCTTCACCGCGGCCCGTGTGCCCGATGACGGCGCCGACCGCGATGCCGATGACCGCCGCAATCACCGTGGCCAGCAGCGAATAGCCCAGATGCTCCGCGACGCGTTGGCCGATGCCGCCCGCGCCGCCCCAGGAACCGGCCGTGGTCAGCCAGGCCCAGGCGTCGGCGAGGACGTTCGAATCCCCGGGGTTCGCGCCGCTCATGATGCACCCGCCTTCGACCGGGTCGCCGCGGGTTTGCCGCCGGTGGATTTCCCGCCGTCACCGCTTGCCGACGCGCCGCCCGTGGACTTGCCCTTCGCGGGCTTCCCCTTCGCGGGCTTCCCCTTCGTGGTCTTCCCCTTCGCGGACTTCCCGCCGGCGGCCGCCCGCCGCCAGGGCATCAGCAGCGCGCCGACGCCGACGATGATCGCGTCGAACACGAGCGCCACGACGGCCGTGCCGATGATGCCGGCGAGGATTTCCGTCGGAAAGCTCCGGTTGAACCCGTCGGTGAAGAAGTACCCCAGCCCGTGCACGCCGACGAGGGAGCCGACGGACACCAGGGACACCGTCGACGCCGACACCACGCGCAACCCGCCGAGGAGAACCGGCCCGGCCAACGGCAATTCGACCGCCAGCACGCGCCGCCACGCGGGGTAGCCGACGGCGAGGGCGGCGTCGCGGACCTGGCCGGGGACGGAGCCGAAGGCGTCGGCGGCGGTGCGGGTCATCAGCGCCACCCCGTACGCGGCGAGCGCGACCTGCACGTTCAGCGGCGACAGGACCGAGGTGCCGAGGACCAGCGGCAACGTCACGAAAAGCGCCAGCGACGGAATCGCGTACAACAGGCCCGCACCGCCGACGATGCCGCCCCGCAACCGCGGATGCCGCGACGCATAGAAACCCAGAGGCACCGACACGAGGAACGCCGCGAGGATCGGCGGCGCCGCCAACCGCACGTGCATGAGCGTCAATTCGATGATTTGGGCGATGTTCTCGCCGTACCAGGACCAGCGGATCATGTCCGCTCCCCGTCCCCCAGCACGCCGGCGACGCGGCCGCGGGCGTCGAGCACCCGGTCGCCGTCGATGCGCAGGCGCCGGGAATCGGCGTCGATGAAGTCGCGGACGAAGTCGTCGGCGGGATTCTCGATGAGCTCCCACGGCGGCCCCTGCTGCGCGATGCGGCCGCCCTCCTTGAGCAGCACGACCTCGTCGCCGAGGTGCAGGGCCTCGGAAATGTCGTGGGTGACGAAGACGATGGTGCAGCCGAGATCCGCCTGCAGCCGCGTGACCTCGGCCTGCAGCTCCCGGCGGACGATGGGGTCGACGGCGGCGAACGGCTCGTCCATCAGCAGAATCCCCGAGTCCGCGGCCAGCGCCCGCGCCACGCCGACGCGCTGCT
>DUOR01000031.1 GCA_012838715.1 Actinomycetales bacterium | reverse complement strand
TGAATCGGTGCGGGTCGCGGGGTTCTTTGTATTGCGGCTCGGCGCCGGATCGGCTCCGGTTCGGCGCTGGAAAGCTCGGCTCCGGTTCGGCACCGACGGGGCACCGGCGGGGCCGCCGAAAGGCGGGGCGTTAGAAGTCGAAGTCGAAGCCGCCGTCGAAGAAGCCGCCACCGTCGCCGCCGTCCCCGCCGAACATGCCGCCGTCGAAGAAGCCGCCGCCATCACCGGCGTCGCCCATGTCACCGCCCATGTCGCCCCCGTCGCCGGCATCCCCCATGTCGCCGCCGTCACCCATGTCCCCGCCGTCTCCGGCGTCGCCCAAGTCACCGGAGCCCTCGGAGCCGTCGCCGGCGCCGCTCTCGAATTCCTGGGCGCCGTAGCCCACGCCGGCCATGCCGGAGAACATCATGGAGAACAGCATCATGGAGCCCATGGTCCACATGCCGGTGCGCAGTGCGGTCTGCCACCAGGGTTCGGAGTACCAGCCGGCGGGGACGGGGCGTCCGGCGACGCGGCCGCCGGGGTAGTAGTTCGGGGTCTGCTCGGTGGCCACGGGCGACGCGGAGATTTGGCGTCCCTCGTGCTCGATGGTGCGTTCCTCGGTGACGGAGCCGGCGGAGCGCTGGCCTTCGAGGGGCGGCAGCTCGGGGCCGGCGGGCATGCCCATGATTTCGCGGGCCGCGTTGACGTAGTGCAGGCCTTCGAGGGCGGATTCGCGGGCGAGCTTCGCCTGCTTGACGGTCTTCGCGGTGGAAATCTGGGAGGACGCGGCGTTGTACCGCTCGGAGGCGTCGGCCATCGCCTGGGTGGAGGCGGTGTCGGAGCCGGCGATGGACAGCACCTGGGAGCCGAGTCGTTCGATCCAGCGGCGGGCGTCGGCGACGGCGTCGTCGATGTCGTCGTGTCGACGCTGCTCAATTGCGTTGTTCTGTCGCTTTTGCGTCATCTGGATGAGCAGGACACCGCCGACGAGCACGACGGCGATGAGCAGGAAGGCTTCCATTCTGGGTGGTCACGGTCCTTTGGGGTCGCGGATGTGGTTGCCGCGGCCCCGATCGCGGGGGCGGATCGGGGGCGCGGCCTTTATCCATGTCAACGCGCGGGCCGCCGCGATCGTTCCAATTCCGTGGGATTCTCCGCCCGTGGGGGATTCCGGCGCGGGGACGCTTTTACGTCGGAAAGCGCACCTGCCGCCGCGTCCGCGCAATAGCCTCGGTGGCATGGGGAACACCGAGTCACCGGCCCCTTCCACGTTGACGGTCGCGGCGCGCGCGTCGGGCCCCGCCGAGGGGTTGCGTGCCGACGTTGATTTGCGCGGCATGCTCATCGGCACGGCGTCCGCGGCGCTGCAGATCGAGGGCGGCGACGACAACAATGACTGGGTCGATTGGGCGCGGCGGCCGGGCGCCATCGCGGACGGGTCGTCGCCGTTGCGGGCGGCCGACCATTGGCGGCGGTGGCGCGAGGACAATGAGCTGATGGCGTCGCTGCAGCTGCCGATTGCGCGGATCGGCGTGGAGTGGGCGCGCATCGAGCCGCGGCCGGGGGAGTTCGACCACGCGGTGCTGGACCGGTACCGGGAGGAAATCGGCGACCTCGTGGACAAGGGGATTCGGCCGCTGGTGACTCTGCACCACTTCGTGAATCCGCGGTGGTTCATCGCGCGGTTCCTGGTCACCACGGGCAACTCGGTGGCGTTGTTCTACCTGTTCTATTACCTGCGCGACCACATCGGGCACGCGGACCCCGACGCCGGCGTCCTCATCCTCACCGGCGCCTACGCCGTGTGCGTGGTGGTGACGGCCATCGTCTCCGGCAAGGCCTCCGACGCCTCCGGCAAGCGGCGCCCGTTCGTCGCGCTGTCGTCCATGGGCGTTGCCGCGGCGTGCGCGGTCATGGCGGTGGCGGGGTCCTTCGTGACGGTCATCGTCGCGGCGATCCTGCTCGGCCTGTCGTGGGGCGTGTTCATGGCGGTCGACCAGGCGCTCATCAACCAGGTGCTGCCGAAGGCGGATGAACGCGGGCGCGACCTGGGCGTCATGAACCTCGCCGTCGCCGGCCCCAACGTCGCCGCCCCCGTGCTGGCCGCGTTCGCGCTGGCCAACCTCGGCGGCTACCCCGGCCTGTACGTCTTCGCCGGCGTGCTCACCGTCATCGGCGCGGGCCTGGTGTACCTCGTCCGCGGCGTGCCCTGACCGCCCCATCCGCTTGCCGACGACGTCGCGCGGCCGGCTACTTGTTGCGGCGGGCCAGGCGGCCGTCCTGCCATTCCTTGATTTCGTCGGAGTTCCACAGCGTCAGGCCATGGAGCTTCGCGACCGGGGCGGGACCTTTCCCGCGTCCGGCGTAAGAGGTGAAAGTGCCTCGGGCGGTGCCGGTGAATTCCGCGCATTGCGCGGCGGTCCACAGCTCGATGCCGGTGTCCTTGTCGATGATGCGTGGATCCATGGCACCAGGGTACTGCCACAACCGGGCCGGTGGCGGCGGAAAATCGGGTGCCTGGGCGTCGGCAAGCGGAGAAGGGTTGGCGGGCACGGGGAGAGGGGACGGCCGGCGCGGGGAGAGGGGACGGCCGGCGAGAGGAGAGGGGACGGCCGGCGCGGGGAACCGCGGACGCACAAAAAAGCGGCGCCGACCCGGTGGGAAACCAGGTCGGCGCCGACGAAAAAGTGGAGGGGATGACGGGAATCGAACCCGCGTCTTCAGCTTGGAAGGCTGAGGTATTAGCCACTATACGACATCCCCGCAGCGCGCCCATCAGGCGAAACGGCTAAACCGAACACCCGACGCGAACGTGGGGGAAAGCATAGCGCACCGGCGGGCGCCGTCGAAAATCGGGGCCCGGCCCACGAGGCCGATGAGACGGATCCGGAGACGACCGGGGGCGTGCGCGGCGCAGATGGGGAACGGCCGGGCGCGGCCCCGGCGCCGAGCGCCCCGTTAAGACGGGGTCATGCGGACGGCCGCCAACGGCGCCACGTAGACTTCACGGCGTTACGCAACAAGGCACCACCGCACCGGCCACGGAGACACCCTCCCACCGGCGCGGACAGCGCGAAAGACACGGCGCGAACGACACCGGGGCCCGAAAGCGGACAGGAAAACCACAACATCACAACGGGGTATGGCGCAGCTTGGTAGCGCACTCGCTTTGGGAGCGAGGGGCCGTGGGTTCAAATCCCGCTACCCCGACCAGCATCACGGGCACTCCCGTGGTCTGTGAAATGAAGTAACTCACATCTACTAACAGGAGTGTGCGACCAGATGAAGTCCTCCGTCGAGCAGCTGAACCCGACCCGCGTCAAGATCACCGTCGAGGTTCCCTTCGACGAGCTCAAGCCCGAGTTCGACCAGGCCTACAAGGCCCTCGCCCAGCAGGTCCAGATTCCGGGCTTCCGTGCCGGCAAGGCCCCCGCCAAGCTCCTCGAGGCCCGCATCGGCCGCGGCCCCGTCCTGGAGCAGGTCCTCAACGAGATGGTCCCGTCTCGCTACTCCGAGGCCGTCGAGGAGCATGACCTCAAGGTCCTCGGCCAGCCCGAGGTCGACGTCACCAAGCTCGAGGACGGCGACGTCGTCGAGTTCACCGCCGAGGTCGACGTCCGCCCCGAGATCGAGCTGCCGGACTTCTCCGACATCTCCGTCGAGGTCGACGCCCTCAAGGCCGACGACGAGGCCGTCGAGGCCGAGCTGAAGAACCTCCTCGCCCGCTTCGGCACCCTCACCGGCGTCGACCGCGCCGTCGAGAACGGCGACTTCGTGTCCATCGACCTCTCCGCCACCGTCGACGGCGAAGAGCTCGAGGAAGCCTCCACCGAGGGCCTCTCCTACGAGGTCGGCTCCGGCGACCTCATCGACGGCCTCGACGACGCCATCGTCGGCCTGGCCGAGGGCGAGTCCAAGGAGTTCGGCACCAAGCTCGTCGCCGGCGAGCACGAGGGCGAGGACGCCCAGGTCACCGTCAAGGTCCAGTCCGTCAAGGTCCGCCAGCTGCCCGAGGCCGACGACGAGTTCGCCCAGATGGCCTCCGAGTTCGACACCATCGACGAGCTCCGCGAGGACCTCGCCAAGAAGGTCGAGAACACCAAGAAGGGCGAGCAGGCCCAGCAGATCCGCGACAAGGTCCTCGCCGAGGCCCTCGAGAAGACCGAGGTCCCGCTGCCCGAGGGCGTCGTCAAGGAGCAGGTCGAAGGCCAGCTGCAGCAGCTGCTCGGCCAGTTCGGCGGCGACGAGTCCGTCCTGAACTCCATGCTCGAGGCGCAGGGCACCACCCGCGAGCAGTTCGACGCCGACTCCCGCACCTCCGCCGAGGAAGCCGTCCGCACCCAGCTGTTCCTCGACGTGCTGGCCGAGCAGGAGCAGCCGGAGGTCTCCCAGCAGGAGCTCACCGACCACATCCTGTTCACCGCCCAGTCCTACGGCATGGACCCGAACCAGTTCATCCAGCAGATCCAGCAGTCCGGCCAGCTGGGCAACCTGTTCGCCGACGTCCGCCGCGGCAAGGCCCTCGCCGTCTCCATCCTGAAGGCGTCCGTCAAGGACTCCGAGGGCAACGACGTCGACGTCGCCGAGTACTTCGGCCAGGACGAGCCCGCCACCGACGCCGAGACCGGCGCCGACGAGGCCGACGCCAACGAGGCCAAGGACTCCGAGTAAAAACCCCGCCCGGCCCCAACCCCGGGCAGCCACGGCACCGCCGCGCGACACCCGCGCCGC
>DUOR01000352.1 GCA_012838715.1 Actinomycetales bacterium | reverse complement strand
CCGCCGTGGAACGCCGGGCCGGGGATGTGCCCGGGGCGGTGCATCGGGCCCATGTGGCCCTGCCCTCGTGCGGGCGGCGCGGACATCACGCTTCACCGTCCCAGGATCGGATGCGGCGCAGCATGATGCGGTTCTTCCGCTGCGAGCGCCCCATCTTGGTGGCCAGGTCGTCGAGGACCGCGATGGCGTCGGTGATGTGCGGGCCCTTGTTCAGCATCACGCACTCGGCGCGCAGCGCGAACGCGGCGTCGGTGATCTCCGCGCGGGACGGCAGGCCGGACTTCGCCAGGGATTCGAGGACCTGGGTGCCCAGGATCGTCGGCACGCGGGCGGCCTGCGCCAGCGCCAGGATCTGGCCGGGGACCTCGGCCATCCGCTGGAAACCGAGCTCGACGGCGAGGTCGCCGCGGGCGATCATGATGCCGATGTTGCGGTGGCGCATGCCTGCGACGAGGACGTTCGGCAGGGAGGCGAAGGCCGGGATGGTCTCGATCTTCAGCACGATGCCGATGTTCCGGGCCCGCTCGGCGAGCTCGTGGTTGCCGACGGTCTCGTGCTCGGCGGCGATGTCCTCCAGGACGGACAGGACGTGGTCGACGTCCTCGCCGTGGCGGATGAAGCTGACCGCGGCGACGTCGGCGTTCTCGACGACGAAGCGCAGGTGCTCCTCGTCCTCCTCGGTCAGCGAGGGGAACGGCAGGTCGGTGGTGGGCAGGTTGATGCCCTTGTGGCCGGCGAGGTTCTGCCCGCCCGGCTTGGCGCGGGTGACCTTCAGGCGCGCGTCCAGGAAGGTGCCCGGCTCCCCGTCGGCGCCGGTGCCCTCGACCTCGTCGATGGACACGACCTCGGCGGCGATGGCGCCGTCGTCGAACAGGACGGGCTGACCGACTTCGAGGGCCTGCACGGCCTCCGGCAGGGTGCACGACAGGCGCGGCGCCTCACCGGACTCGGGGACGGGGACGCAGTCGACGGGCTCCGTCGTGACGACCATCTCGTCGCCCACCTCGAAACGCAGCTTCTGCACCGTCTCGGGGACGCCGGTCGCGCGGGTCTTCTCGTAGTCGCAGCGCAGCAGCGTGCCCTCGGCGATGTAGGCGTTGCGGTCGCCCTCGGCGAGCACGCCGCCGTCCTCCACGCGCGTGACGACGAAGGAGCGCTTCGACGACCGGTTGTCGTGGAGGGTGATCTCGGAACCGACCTGGAGCATCTCCAGCCAGCCGGAGTCCACGCTCAGCGGCAGGGCGGGACGGCCCGGCAGATCCGCCGGGACCGGGGCGGCCGCGGGAATCGCGGCGCCCTCCCGGGCGCCGTCGTCGACGGGGCCGCCGAGCTCGACCTCGCGCGGCGTCAGCCACAGCTTCGCCGGGGTGAGGACGGTGCCGGCGGAATCGCGGGTGACGCGGGCGCGGCCGACGCGCGGGCCCGGCACGATGGCGCCGGTGCGCAGCTTCGGTCCGGCCAGGTCCATGGAGACCTTGATCTCGCGGCCGACCTCCTCGCCGGCGGCCTTGACGTTGGCGATCATTCGCTTCCACATCTCCGGGCCGTCGTGGGCGCAGTTGATGCGGGCGACGTCCATGCCGGCACGGGCGAAGCCTGCGACCAGCTCGGCGTCGTCGGCGGCCTCCGTCGGCAACGTCACCATGATGCGGGCCGGGACGCCCTCGCGCTCATCGCCGAAGATGCGGTCCGCGTGGCCGTCGAGGGCCACGTCCGCGGCGTCGTCGGCGTCGATGTACTTGGCGATGTCGGTGTCGACCTCCTCGCCCATCAGCGCCCGCAGGACCGCGCGCGCCAGCACGAGGCGGCCGTAGATCCCCGACTCTGCGGTGGTGAGGCTGGTGACGCCGAGATCGTGCAGGCCGTTCTGCAGCTCCCGCACGTCGATGGTGCGCACGTGCGCGTAATGCAGCAGGTTCTCCGCGCCTTCGCGGTGCTCCGGGTGCACGCTCCCGAGCAGCTCCGCGGACTCCCCGCTGACCGCGTCGAGCTGCGCCAGCAGGTCATCGAGCTGCTCAATCAAGGGGCGGACGTCGTGCTGCATAAGTCGGAAGTTCTCCTCCCCCGGGCGCGCTCCCCGGCCCGCCGGAAAGGGGCGGCGCACGGGGTGGGTTTCACCGCGGGCCGGGCAACGGCTGCGGGAATGCGGCGGACACGGGGCATCGTCGAAAGCGGATCGGTGTCCCGCCAATTGTGGCCCGGCCCGTCGAAAAGCGACACCCCAAAACCACTCTGGCGGAAGGTTTCACCGAGAGTTCACCTGGGGGCCACCGAAAACGGGAACCGCCCCGTCCGAGGGGACGGG
>DUOR01000351.1 GCA_012838715.1 Actinomycetales bacterium | reverse complement strand
CTCCACGGCGCCAACCGGCTGGCCTCCAACTCGCTGCTGGAGGGCCTGGTCGTGGGCCGCAACGTCGCGGACGACGTGGCGGGCCGCGTCGGGAAGCACGGCTTCACCGAGCCCGCGGAAGTGCGGCGCCGGCGCGTGCGGCCGAACCTGTGGCCCCGCGACCTCGACCGGCTGCAGCGCGCGATGACCGCCGGCGCCGGGGTGACCCGCACCGCCGAATCGCTCGGCGCGGCCGCCGCCACGCTGGCCGCGCTTCCCGACGCGCGGGAAACGGCCGTGGCCAGGGCAATCATCGCCGCGGCGGCGGCCCGGCCCCGGACGCTCGGCTGCCACACGCGACTGGATTAGGCTTGACGTGACTTGACCGACTGGATGGAGTGGACGCGGTGACGGAACTGAGTGGGCTGGACGAACGGACGACGCGGGGGCTCATCCGCACGGCGCTGCAGGAGGACCTGAAGTACGGGCCCGACGTGACCTCGCTGGCCACGGTCGACGCGACCCAACGATCGGCGGCGAAGATCGTCTCGCGGGCCAACGGCGTCATCGCCGCCATCGACGCGGTGCAGTGGACCCTCGAGGAGGTCATCGCCGACGACTTCGAGGTCGAGGTTCTGGTGAAGGACGGGGCGTTCGTGAAGCCGGGCACCGTCGTCGCCGTCATCGAGGCGCCGACGCGGGGGCTGCTGACGGCGGAGCGGACGCTGCTGAACATCGTCACGCACGCCTCCGGCATCGCCTCGGCGACGCGCCGCTGGGTGGACACGATCGCCGGGACGGGCGCCCGCATCCGCGACTCGCGGAAAACCATGCCCGGCCTGCGCAACCTGCAGAAGTACGCCGTGACCTGCGGCGGGGGCATCAACCACCGGCACGGGTTGGGCGACGAGGCGCTGATCAAGGACAACCACGTCGCCGCGGCCGGCGGCGTCGTCCAGGCGCTGGAACGCGTCCGCCGGGCGTACCCCGAGGTCAAGTGCGAAATCGAGGTGGACACCCTCGAACAGCTCGACGCCGTGCTGGAACACAAGCCCGAACTGGTCATGCTGGACAACTTCGAGGTGTGGCAGACCCAGATCGCCGTGCAGCGCCGCTCGCAGGTGTCGCCGGCGACGCAGCTGGAGTCCTCCGGCGGCCTGACCCTCGACGTCGCCCGGGACTACGCCAGCTGCGGCGTCGACTTCCTGGCCGTGGGCGCGCTGACGCACTCCTCGCCGGTGCTGGACCTGGGGCTGGACTTCTAGAGCAGCTTCTTCAGCGCGATTGCCACGTCCCGGCCCGCCCGGTTCGCGCCGACCGTCGACGCGCCCGGGCCGTAACCGGCCAGGTGGATGCGGGGATCCGCGGCCACGGCCGTGCCGTCCATGCGGATGCCGCCGGCCGGTCCGCGCAGCTTCAACGGCGCCAGGTGGCCCAGGTCGGCGCGGAAACCGGTGGCCCAGACGATGGCGTCGACCGGCTCGAAACCGCCGTCGCGCAGGCGGACGCCGTCGGGCTCGATGCCGGTGAACATCGGCAGCGCCGTGTGCGCGGCGAGTTCGGGGGAGTACTTCAGGCCGGTCAGGGAGACCACCGACCGCGGCCGCAGGCCCTGCCGGACGCGGGCGTCGACCTGGGCGACGACCTCCGCGCCGATTTCCGGCGTGAACTCGTCCCTGCGCAGGACCGGCGGGCGGCGCGTGAACCACAGGACGTCGGTGACCTCAGCGACCTCGAGCAGGAAACCCGACGCGGAAATGCCGCCGCCGACGACGGCCGTGCGCAGGCCCCGGAAATCCTCCGCCGACCCGTAATCCACGGTGCGCACCTGGCGGCCCCGGAACGTGTCCCGGCCGGGGACGTACGGCACGAACGGTTGGCCCCACGTGCCCGTGGCGTTGACCAGGGCGCGGGAGGTCACGCCGATGTCGGTTTCGAAACCACCGGGGACGCGGCGGACGGAGCCGACCCGGACCGGGCGGCGCACGTCGAGGCCGAACTTCTCCTCGAAGCGGCGGAAGTAATCGGGGATGGCGACGTTCGACGGAGTGGCGGGGTCCACCTCCTCCCGCGGCATGCCGGGCAGGTCGAAGATGCCGTTGACGGTGGCCATGGTGAGGCTGTCCCACCGGTGCCGCCACGCGCCGCCCGGGCCGTCCTCGCCGTCGACGATGACGTGCCGGATGCCCCGGCGGGCCAGGTGGTACGCGGTGGAGAGCCCCGCCTGGCCGGCCCCGATGACCAGGACGTCGGTGTTCACGGGTTCAGGCGGGCGGTGACCTCGGCGGCGACGGAATCGAGCATCTCGCGGAACCGGGCCGCCGCGCCGGCGTCGCGGGCGGCCAGGGCCGTGCGCGCGGCGAGGGCGCGGTTCAGGGCCTCCTCCGCGCGGGGGACGTCGCGGACCTCCAGCTGGCACATGGCCACTTGCGCCAGCAGCGGAATCTCCTGCGCGTGCATGCCGTCCGAACCGAAGAGACCGGCCGCCAGCTCCAGGTGATCGATGGCGCGCCCCGGATGACGGCGGCGCACCTCCGCCTGCCCGTTCAGCGCGTGCCACTGCGCCCAGCGCATGTGGCGCGGGGGCGTGCCCTCCGCGACCTCGGCGCCGTCGGCCTCCAGGTTGTCCAGGAAGTCCAGCCAGTCGGCGGCCTTGTCCATCATCTTCGGGGCGGACCCGCGGATCGGGCGGCCCAGGGAATCGGTCTCCGGGGCGTCGGCCGCGTCGCCGAGGTCCGCGAAACCGGCCATCAGATGGTCGGCCGCGGCCCACAACTTGCCCTCATTGGCCAGGTCGGAGGCTTCTTCCAGATAACGCGCGGGGGAGCTCATGGCCACCGATGGTACTGCAGCCCCCGGATCAGCCCAGCAGCTCCTCGAGCACCTGGCGGACCGGATGGCCGGACCAGGCGGCGTCGGGAAGCAACTCGTCGATGCGGGCGGCGTACCGGCGCGCGCCGTCGGCGTCGTCCCGGTCCAGGCAGGAGCGGACGCCGGTGAGCAGCGCGCGGGCCGCCTCCTCGCCGTCACCGGCCTCGAGGTACCCCGCGGCGGCGGTGTCCACGTGGCCGAGGGCCAGGTCCTCGCGGCCGGAAACCCAGTAGATGTAGGCGAGATCGTCGTGCCAGTCGGCGATGGACCAGCCGGAGGTGACTAGCTCGCGGGCATCGATCATGAGATCCTCGGCGCGCTCCGGGTCCTCGTGCACCGCGCTGCGGGCGGCCTGGCGCAGTGCGCGCGAGGCGCCGGAATCGTCGCCGAGGCGGTGCAGGTGCTCGGCGTGCTCGATGAGCAGATCCGCCGCGCGGTGCGGGTCGCCGGAACGGCCCGCGGCGGTGGCGGCGATGGTGAAGGCCGCGTCCGTGCGCTCCTCGTCGGAGGTCAGCGAGGACCAGTGCGCCACCGGCACCGCATGCTCGAGGGCGCCGGTGTCCTCGCCCGCGTCCAGCAGAGACCGCGCCAGAATCAAGCGCAGATCCATGACCAGCGGGTTGACCGGCATGCCCGCGGCCGCGTCGAGCGCCGCGCCGGTCAGCTCCGCCGCCTCCGCGAAACGCCCGAAGGAATTGAGCAGCGCCGCGCGCAGCCGCGCCGACCGAAGCGTGCCGACGACGAGGTCCAGTTCCAGCCCCACCGTGACCACCGGCTCGAGCTGGCGGGCCGCCTCCTCCGGCTCCTCGGCCTCCAGGCAGAGATGGGAGAGCATCTGGCGGGCCTCGATGGTGCTGGTCACCGGCTCGGACTTGGGGTCCGCCGCCACCTCGGCGCAGATGCGGGCCGAGGCGGCCAGGTCGCCGCGGCCATGGGCCAGCTGCGCCTCCAGCAGGCGGCGATCGTCGTCGCCGCTGCG
>DUOR01000350.1 GCA_012838715.1 Actinomycetales bacterium | reverse complement strand
GGTGCGACCGGTTTCGACCGGTTCCGCACCCCGCCGTTCGCATTCCGCCAAACCGCTTGACGGCTAAGTTACGCGCCCGTAGGCTACGGTTCCGTAAACTACGGGGCCGTACGGCACCGCCGATCCCGTGGGCCGCACCGGCGCACCGCGCCGGCGTTCCCGGTACCCAGGGCGGATGACCGCACGTTCCGTAGCCACCACCCCGTTAACCAACGGAAAGGGGAACAACCAGTGAGCATGGGCAACCGCCTCCGCAGCGCGTTCCGACTCCTGTCCACGCCGCTGCAGCCGGACGACTACACGCGGCTCGTCAACCCGCTCTGGTCGAAGCGCGAGCTCCGCGGCCAGATCGAAAGGGTCATCCGGCCCGCCGACGACGCCGTCGAACTCGTCATCAAGCCCGGCTGGGGCGTGCCCGCGGACTTCCGCGCGGGCCAGTACATCGGCATCGGCGTCCGCGTCGACGGCCGCTTCGTGTGGCGCTCCTACTCCCTGACCAACGCCCCGCGTTCCGCCGACGGCATGCTCCACGTGACCGTCAAGGCGCAGGAGCAGGGCCGCCTGTCGCAGCACCTCGTCGCCCACGCCACCCCGGGCACCATCGTCCGCCTCGCGGCGCCGGCCGGCGACTTCCACCTCTCCGAACCGCCCGCCCCGAAGATCCTCTTCATCACCGCGGGTTCCGGCATCACCCCGGTGATGTCCATGCTCCGCGACCTCGACGCCCGCGACTACCGGGGTGACGTCGTCCACCTGCATTCCGTCCGCGACCGCAACGGCCTGCTGTTCGGCGAGGAGCTGCAGCGACTCACCACCGAGCACGACGGCTACCACCTCACCGTCCGCGAAACCGGCATCGACGGCCGCTTCAGCATCGAGGAAATCAAGGAACTCGTCCCCGACCTCGACGACCGCGCCATCTACGCCTGCGGCCCGTCGAAGATGCTCGACGAGCTCGAGGCCAACCTGCCGAAGGTCCACACCGAACGCTTCACCCTCGAGCGGGGCAGCACCGACGCACAGGGAGGCGTCGTCAAGTTCCCCGGCCGCGGTGAAGTGGAGGTCGACGGCGCCACCACCATCCTCGAGGCCGGCGAGAAGATCGGCGTGCAGCTGCCCTACGGCTGCCGCATGGGCATTTGCGCCACCTGCACCCAGCAGCTTGCCGACGGCACCGCCCGCGACCTGCGCACCGGCGAGACCCACGAGGCGGGGGAGCGGTTCCGCGCCTGCGTCTGCGTCCCCGCCGGCGACGTGGAAATCGAACTCTAGAACCGACCGAACACCCGACTGCAACAACAGACTCAAGGAACGAACATGGCTATTTCCGACATCAAGGCCTATTCCCATCTGTCCGAGGAAGACGTCGCCGAAATCGGTCGCCGCTTCGAGGCCATCGCCGAAGAGCACCGCGCCGCCCTCGGCCCGAAGGACGCCCGTTACATCCGCACCCTGATCCGCGTGCAGCGCATCCTCGAGGTCACCGGCCGCGGCCTCCTCGTCCTGCCGACCATCGGCATGGCGCTGGACAAGGCCGGCTACAAGACCCGCAAGGGCGGCCTGCTGCCGCGCTCCCTGCGCACCCCCGCCCACAAGGGCCTCTGGTGGGCCGGCGTCTCCACCCTCTCCCTGGCCAAGGTCCTGGAGAACCTCGAAATCGGCCACAACACCATGCACGGCCAGTGGGACTGGATGAACGACCCGGAAATCCACTCCTCCACCTGGGAGTGGGACAACTCCTGCCCGTCCTCCGGCTGGAAGCACTCCCACAACTTCGTGCACCACAAGTACACCAACGTCCTGGGCATGGACAACGACGTGGGATACGGCATCCTGCGCGTCACCCGCGACAAGAAGTGGACCCCGGTCACCCTGACCCAGCCGATCCAGAACGTCATCCTGGCGTCGCTGTTCCAGTGGGCCGTCGCCTTCTACGACGTCGAGCTCGGCGCCGTCTTCGCCGGCAAGAAGAAGTGGGAGGTGGCCAAGCCCCAGTTCATCGAGGTGCTGGAGAAGGGCGGCCGCCAGCTGCTCAAGGACTACGCCCTGTTCCCGCTGCTCGCCGGCCCCCGCTGGGCCGAGGTGGCCAAGGGCAACGCCGTCGCGAACCTGGTCCGCAACGTCTGGGCCTACGCCGTCATCTTCTGCGGGCATTTCCCGGACGACGCCGAGACCTTCACCAAGGACCAGTACAAGAACGAGAACAAGGCGGAGTGGTACCTGCGCCAGATGCTCGGTTCCGCCAACTTCCACGGCGGCTTCATCCTGTCGGTCCTGTCCGGCAACCTGAACTACCAGATCGAGCACCACCTGTACCCGGACATGCCGTCCAACCGCCTGGCCGCGATTTCGAAGCAGGTCAAGGAGATCTGCCGCGACTACGACCTGCCGTACAACACCGGCTCCTTCCCGGGCCAGCTGCTGCAGGTGCAGCGCACCATCCTGAAGCTGTCCCTCCCGGACCGTTTCCTCGTCGCCGACCCGGACAACGCGCCGGAGGTCCGCTCCGAGAAGGCGTTCGTGAAGTACCCCCAGGTGGAGCAGCAGCTCGACGCCACCACCACGCCGCGCCGCGGCCTGCGCACCGGCCTGGGCCTGCTGAAGAAGCTGCGGCCCGGCGTCAAGGACGCCATCGCCGCCTACACCGGCCGTTCGACCCGCACCCTGGACAACCAGCGCGCCGCAGCCCAGGTCGGCGCCTAAACGGTCGTTCCCGGGGTCGTTCCCGGGTTCGCCCTTGGTGCGTTCCCGCGGTTGCCCCGGGGTCGTTCCCAGGCTCGCCCCGCCGCGCCCGAGAGATCACCGCAACAGCGAAACCCCGGTGGATTGCACCCGCAATCCGCCGGGGTTTTCCCGTGCCCGGGTCAGGAATCCTCGCCGGTGTCGGCGGGCGTCTGGGGTTTGCGCGACCAGGGCATGATGACGCGGCCGCGGTAGTTCAGCGCGGCCTTGATGACCTGGCCGGTCAGGGCCGCCGTGGCGCAGGCCAGGAACAGCGGCAGGTAGGCGGAGGAGTCCTGGCCGGTGAACTCGACGGTCACGATGAGCGCGAACAGCGGCGCGGACATCGAGGTGCTCAGGAACGCGGCGGCGCCGATGAGCGCGTAGTTGGCCAGGGGGATCCCGGGGATGAACGGCTCCATGAGCACGCCCACGAGATAACCCAGCAGGGCGCCGAGGGCGAAGCCGGGGGTCAGGACGCCGCCGACGGCGCCGCCGCGCAGCGTCAGCAGCACCGCCACCGCCTTGCCGACGAACAGCAGCGCGGCGAACGTCCACACGGGCTCCGCCTCCAGGACGGAGGTCGCGGCCATGCGCCCGTTGCCGAGCACCTCGGGCAGTCCCCAGGCGATGGCGCCGACCAGCGCGAAGGACACGGGCAGCTGCCACAGGACGGCGGTGCCACGGGGCGCGGTCGCCTCGGAGCGGGAGGCCAGGTGCCGGAAGCCGAGGCCGACGGCACCGGCCAGGACGCCGAGCACCAGCGACAGGCCCAGGTTGCCCAGGCCCTCGGTCAGCGTCACCGTCGAGTACAGCGGCTGGTCGCCGACGACGACGCCGGCGGTGGTGGTGGCCACGGCCGAGCAGGCCAGCACGATCATGACGGATCGGACGGTGATGGTGGCCAGCAGGATTTCCATCGCGAAGACGGCCCCGGCCAGGGGGATGTGGTAAATCGCGCCGAGTCCGGCGCCGGCCGCGGCGGCGACGAGCACGCGGGTCGTGCCCCGGTCGATGCCCAACCTCGACGCGAGCTGGGACGCCATCATCGCGCCGGCTTCGCGGGGCGCGTTCTCCCTGCCTATCGACGCACCGGCGGCGACGGTTCCCATCTGCAGGAACACGTTGACCAGGGTTTCCAGGACCGGCATCCGCCGGCCCTCCATGCCTTCCTCGACGGAGCGGATGGGGCGGCCGAGCCTGCGCACCAGGTACCAGGCGACGCCGGCGATGAGGCCGGCGACGGTGATGCCGGTGAATCGCTGCAGCCCCGAGGTGCCGTCGGTGAACATGACGGTTTCGCCTTCGTGGGCGCCGAACACGAGCCGTTCGATGGCGTGCAGCTGCACGACCAGCAGGGCGGCGAACAGGCCGGTGGCGATGCCGACGATGAGCGTCCAGAAGCACAGCCGCAGCAGCCCGGGGACGCCGCCGTGCCCGCCGATGGTGATCGGCCGGTCGGTGTCCGCGCCCCCGCCGCGGCGTCCCGCCGTCCCCTCGTTCACGCGCCGTCAGTCCCGGTCAATGTCGAGTTCCCAGTCCTCGTTGTCCTGCAGCGCGGTGAGCAGGGTGCGCACGGCCATGGCGCGGCGGTGCGAGGCGCCCTCGAGCTTGTCCAGGGCGCACTCGGGGTCGGCGGGCGGGCCGAGGTGGGTGCAGCCGCGGGGGCAGTCCTCGATGGCCGCGGAGAGGTCGTCGAAGACGGCGAGCACCGTGTCCGGGGTGACGTGGGCCAGGCCGAAGGAGCGGATGCCGGGGGTGTCGATGACCCAGCCGCCGCCGGGCAGCGGCAGCGCCACCGACTGGGTGGACGTGTGCCGGCCCTTGCCGACGCCGCTGACCACCCCGGTCGCGCGGTCCGCGCCGGGCACGAGCCGGTTGACCAGGGTGGACTTGCCGACGCCGGAGTGGCCGATCAGGGCGGAGACTTTGCCGCAGATTCGGTCGAGGAGCGGTTCGATGTCGTCGTCGACGCCGCAGATTTCCACGGGGATTTCCAGGGCCGCGAACTCGGCGGCGAACTCCGCGGGGTCGGTCAGGTCGGATTTGGTCAGGCACAGGACCGGCCGGACGCCGCCGGCGAAGGCGGCGACGAGCGCGCGTTCCACGAAGCCGGTGCGCGGGGGCGGGTCGGCCACGGCGACGACGATGAGCAGCAGTTCCGCGTTGGCCACGACGATGCGCTCGAAGGGGTCGTTGTCGTCGGCGGTGCGGCGCAGGACGCTGCCGCGGTCCTCCAGCTTCACGATGCGCGCCAGCGTGCCCTCGTCGCCGGAGGTGTCGCCGACGACGCCGACGCGATCGCCGACCTCGATGGCGGTGCGGCCCATTTCGCGGGCGCGCATGCAGGTGACCACGACGCCCGCGACGGCGCCGTCGACGACGTGCGCCGACGATTCATCCTCGTCGAGGACGACGCCCCAGCGGCCGCGGTCCTTGGTGATCACTCGGCCCCATTTGGCGTCCCGGTGCTTCGGGCGGTCCTTGGTGCGGGGACGGGAGCCGCGGCCCGGGCGGACCCGGACGTCGGACTCGTCCCATTGGCGGTATCGGCTCAGGGTTCGATCTCCTCGTCATCGTCGTCATCGTCGGTGACGTCGTCGGCGATCCGCAGGCCGAGCATCTCGGACCAGCGGATGTCGAAGTCCGGCATGGTCTTGCCGGTGGTGGCGATGTTCTCCACCCGGGTGCCGGGGACCTTCAGGCCGATGATGGCGCCGGCGGTGGCCATGCGGTGGTCCTCGTAGGACATCCAGTCGCCGCCGGTCAGCGGGGCCGGGGTGATGCGGATGCCGTCCTCCAGCTCCTCCGCGTTGCCGCCGAGGCGGTTGATCTCGGTGACGAGCGCCGCCAACCGGTTCGTCTCGTGGCCCCGCAGGTGCGCGATGCCCGTGAGCTCGGAGGGGCCGTCGGCAAGCGCGGCCAGCGCCGCGACGGTGGGGGTGAGCTCGCCGATGTCGCCCATGTCGAGGTTCACGCCACGCAGGGAATCGGGGCCCTCGACGGTGAGGTCGAAGACCTTGCCGCGCGGGGTCATCGTGATGGTGCAGCCCATCTGCTCGAGGATGGGGCGGATGCGGTCGCCGGGCTGGGTGGTCTCGGCGGGCCAGTCGGCGACGGTCACGCGGCCGCCGGACACGGCCGCGGCCGCCAGGAACGGGGTGGCGTTGGACAGGTCGGGTTCGACGTGCCAGGTGCGGCCGCGGATTTCGCCGCTCCTGACGTGGAAGGCGCCGCCGTTTTCGGGGGTGTCCTCGCGGACGTCGACGCCGGCCTCGCGGAGCATGGCGACGGTCATGTCGATGTGCGGGCGCGACGGCACCTCGCCCAGCGGCTTGATGGTCAGCCCCTTGGGGTAGCGGGCGCCGGCCAGCAGCAGGCCCGAAATGAACTGCGAGGACGCCTCCGAGTTCACGTGCACCACGCCACCGATCCCCGGCGCCGGGTGGACGTTGAAGGGCAGGGTGTCGCCGTCGATGCGGGCCCCCAGGTCGCGCAGCGCGTCGAGCACGGCCCCCATGGGCCGGATGCGGGCCTCCGGGTCGCCGTCGAAGAAGACGGTGCCGGACGCGGTGACCGCGACCGGCGGCACGAAACGCATGACCGTGCCCGCGAGACCGCAGCTGACGGAACCGCCGGTCAACGGGTGCGGGGTGACCCGCAGCGTGCGGTTCGGGGCGCCGGAGTAGCTGGAGCCGGTGCGGATCTCCACGCCCATCGCTTCGAGGGCGGAGATCATCAGGTCGGTGTCGCGCGACCGCAGGGCGCCCTCGATGACCGACGGCGTCGACGACAGCGCCGCCAGAATCAGCGCGCGGTTGGTGATCGATTTGGACCCGCCGACGGTGACCGTCGCGGTCACCGGTCCGTCGGCGGCGGGTGCTGGCCAGAACTCATGGGGGGATTTCACGTCCCCCATCATCCCCCAAACTCGGGCGGAAGGTCGCGGGCGGGTGAAACCATGGAGGGCATGTGCGGACGATTCGTGACCTTCACCGTCGGCGACGACCTCCGGGACGCGCTTTCCGACGTGCCCGGCCTGGCGCCCGTCGCCGCCGACGGCCACCTGCCGGGGCAGCGCTGGAACGTGGCCCCGACGATGCCGGTCGTAGCCCTCGCCCGGCCCGATCACGGGGACGGCGGGGATGCCGGGGCGGGCGAT
>DUOR01000349.1 GCA_012838715.1 Actinomycetales bacterium | reverse complement strand
CCGCGGCCGCGTCCCTCGACGCCGTCCTCGTCGGCGGCCAGGCCACCGAGCCGGGCCTGCTGCGCCGCGCCCGGGAGGCCGGCATCACCGTGGTCACCAGCTACGGCTCCTCGGAAACCTCCGGCGGCGTCGTCTACGACGGGATGGCCCTGGACGGGGTGGACGTGACCATCGTCGCCGATGGCCGCATCGTCCTCACCGGCCCGATGGTCTCCCGCGGCTACCGCAACGTCGACCACCCCGACCTCGCCGACGGCGTCTTCCGCACCTCCGATGCCGGCAGCCTCGACGCCGACGGGACGCTGTCGGTCCTCGGCCGCGTCGACGACATCATCATCTCCGGGGGCCTGAAGTTCCTCCCCGGCCCCATCGAGTCCGTCCTCGCCGCGCATCCCGCGGTCGCCGCCGCCGCGGTGGTCGCCGTCCCCGACCCCGACCTCGGCCAGGCCGTCGCCGCCGCCGTCGTGCTTGCCGACGGCCACTCCCCCGACCCGGCCGTCATCGAACGGGAACTGCGCGACCACTGCGCCGGCAACCTGACGAAACACGAGACGCCGAGGATTCTGGCCGTCGTCAAGCACCTGCCGACGATGCCCTCCGGCAAACTCGACCGCTCCGGCCTGACGCGCGCACTCGCCGACCGGTCTGGGACAATGCCCCAATGACCGCAGCCGCCCACACCAACGGACAGTCCCGCTCCGCCACCTTCGCCGACTGGCTCGAAGGCGCCCGCCCGCACACCTGGGCCAACGCCTTCGCCCCCGTCGTCGTCGGCGTCGGCGCCGCCGCCCACCACACCGACGTCTCCTGGGTGCGCGCCGCCCTCGCGCTGGTGGTGGCGTGGGCGCTCATCATCGGCGTCAACTTCGCCAACGACTACTCCGACGGCATCCGCGGCACCGACGACGACCGCTCCGGCCCGCAGCGCCTTACCGGCTCCGGCCTGGTGCCGCCGCACCGCGTGAAGCTCGCCGCGTTCATCTGCTTCGGCGTCGCCGGCGTCGCCGGACTGGTGCTGGCACTGCTCACCGCGTGGTGGCTGGTGCTCGTCGGTGCCGCCGCCATCGCCGGCGCCTGGTTCTACACCGGCGGCAAGAACCCCTACGGCTACCGGGGCCTCGGCGAAGTCGCCGTATTCGTGTTCTTCGGGCTGGTCGCGGTGCTGGGCACCGAGTTCAGCCAGGCCGGCCGGATCAGCTGGATGGGCGTCGTCGGCGCCGTCGCCATCGGCTCCATCTCCGCGGCCGTGAACCTGGCGAACAACCTGCGCGACATCCCCTCCGACACCGAGGCCGGCAAGGTCACCCTGGCCGTGCGCCTCGGCGACTCCCTGACCCGCAAGGTCTGGGTGGCGCTCGCCTCGATGCCGCTGCTCGGCTCCATTGCCCTGGCCTTCGCCACCCCGCTGGCCCTGCTGGGCATCGTCGCCGCGCCGCTGCTCTTCGTCGCCGCGCAGCCCGTCATCCGCGGCGCAAAGGGCCCCGACCTCATCCCCGTCCTCGGCCTCACCGGCCGCGCCATGCTCATGTGGGCCGTGGTCACCGCCGTCGTGCTGGGCCTGAACTAACGCCGGGGCCGCCGGGCGACCCGGGCAACCGGGAACAGCCGAGGCCCGAATCAGAGGCCCGAATCGGCCGCACACGAAAACGCCCCGCCCCCACGGAAAAACCGCGGGGGCGGGGCGTTCGCCGTCGGCAAGCGACCGGCGGGACACGCGGCGGCGCTACTCCAGCTCGCGCTCGGCCAGCCGCTCGCGCACGTAATCCTTGTGGGCGCGACGGTTGCTGTCCCACACCGCGACGCCCTCGTTGGCGCGGCGGCGCAGCTTCGGGAAAAGGAACGCCGACGCCGGCATCGCCACGATGAGGGCGAGGACCGCCAGAATGGCCACCGGCACCTGCACCTGCACCAGGTAAATGGCCAGGATCAGCACGACCAGCAGCACCAGGAACAGCAGCAGGCGCGCCAGGCCGTACCAGAACACGTCCTTGAAAGCGCGGTTGCGCTGGGCGCGATGCTCCGTCTCGTCGGGGCGCTTCGACGCCACCGGGGCGGCCGACTTCGCCGACGCACCCACCTGACCGGACACCGCGGACGCCGAACCCCGTTCCGGCTCCGGCGCGGAATCGGCGGCCAGGGAATCGGACGCCGACGAAGGGCTCACGGTTTCCCGGCGCGGCTCCGCGGCCTCGGCACCCGGGTTCTGCTTCGCATTCTCACTCACACCCGACACTCTACGTATCCTGGATCCGCGGAGGAGGTGCCAGGTGGGCCGATTGCTGATTTTGCTGCTGATCGTCGTGGTCATCGTGCTGGTATGGAGGGCCTTCGGGCCCGGCACATGGAACCGCGGCGGAGGCGACGGAGCCGGCGGGCGCGCCGTCGGCCGCGGGGGCAACCGCGGAATCGGCGCAGGTGGCGG
>DUOR01000348.1 GCA_012838715.1 Actinomycetales bacterium | reverse complement strand
GGCGCGCGGGCCCGGCGGCCTTAGCCGCGGCGCTGTTGGCGCTCCTGGGCGCGGCGGGCGCGGCGGTTCATGCCGGCCTGGTTCATGCCGCCCTTGGGCAGCGGGCCCTTCGGCAGCTGGGAGCGGGCGTCGCGGATGCGCTCCATCGACTCGACGCGCGAGGCGAGCTTGTTGGCCTCGTCCTTGTTGTAGTTGCGGGGGAAGCGCAGCATCTCGCGCTGCAGCTTCTTCACGGGGACCTGGCCCTCGCCGGAGCCGGCCATGATCTCGTAGATGGGGGTCTCGCCGAGGAAGCGGGCGAGGGCCTTCTTCTCGCGGGACATCATCTGGCGGACGCGGCCTTCGTTGCCCTCGCCGACGAGGACGACGCCCGGATTGCCGATAACGCGGTGCACCGCGTCGAGCTGCTGATTCGCCTGGGCGGCGGTGGTGACGTGCCAGACGGTGCCGACGCCGGAGCGCATGTTCTCCAGCGCCCAGCTGGCCGCGCCGGCCTGGCCCTCGGCCTCGTCGTAGAAGGAGTTCTGCAGGCGCTGGGAGAAGATCCACATCGCCACCATCACACCGATCAACACGCCGAGGATGGGCATGATCCACGCGGAGAAACCGCCGATGAGCAGGCCAATCACCAGCAGCAGAAGCACCGGGCCGAAGAAGCCGAGCGCCATGTACGGGATCAGCTTCTTGTCGCGGCCCTTCTGCAGCTTGAACGCCTGCCACATCTGGCTACGGGTCTGCTTGCCCTTGGCACGCTTGGCGGCCCGTTCCGCCTTCTTCGCAGCCTTCAGCTCATCCTTGTTCGCCATAGTCAACAACTTTAGGCCATTGGCCCGGACATGCGTGAACCCGGCCCTTGCCAGCGGGTTTCCGCTGGCGGGACCGGGTTGACGTGGCGGCGGGCGCCTTAGCGGACCGGGGCGACCTCGGCGTCGGACGACGAGCCGTAGCGGGCGAGCAGGGCGCTGGCCTCCTGGTTGGTCGACGCATCCTCGGCGTCGGAAAGCGCGTGGAGGTGGGCGGGCAGCTCCTCGCCGCGGGAGGCGAGCGCGCGGGCGTACAGGCGGCCGGCGCGGTAGGACGAACGGACCAGCGGGCCGGCCATGACGCCGTGGAAGCCCATGGCGGTGGCCTCCTCGGACAACTCCACGAACTCCTCCGGCTTCACCCAGCGGTCAATCGGGTGGTGCATGGGGGAGGGGCGCAGGTACTGCGTGATGGTGAGGATGTCGCAGCCGGCGTCGACCAGGTCGCGCATGGCGCCGAGCACCTCGTCGCGCTCCTCGCCCATGCCCAGGATCAGGTTCGACTTCGTGACCAGGCCGGCCTTGCGGGCCCGCGAAATCATCTCGAGGCTGCGCTCGTAGCGGAACGCAGGGCGAATCTGCTTGAAGATGCGCGGCACCGTCTCGATGTTGTGCGCGAACACCTCCGGGCGCGCCTCGAACACGGCCTCGGCGGCCTCGCCGTCGCCGCGGAAGTCGTCGACCAGCAGCTCGACGCCGGTGCCCGGGTTGAGCTCGTGGATCTGGCGGCAGGTCTCGGCGTACAGCCAGGACGCGCCGTCCGGCAGGTCGTCGCGGGCGACGCCGGTGACGGTGGCGTAGCGCAGGCCCATCTCGCGGACGGACTCCGCGACGCGGCGCGGCTCGTCCCGATCCAGGGCGTCCGGCTTGCCGGTGGCGATGTTGCAGAAGTCGCAGCGGCGGGTGCATTGGTCACCGCCGATGAGGAAGGTGGCCTCGCGGTCCTCCCAGCACTCGTACATGTTGGGGCAGTTGGCCTCCTGGCACACGGTATGCAGGGACGCGCCGGAGACGCGCTCCTTCATCGCCTTGTACTCCGGACCCGTCTTCGCGGTGGTGCGGATCCAGGACGGCTTGTTCTCGATGGGCGTCTCGGCGTTTTTCGCCTCGATGCGCAGCAAACGGCGGCCTTCGGGTGCGGTAGACATGCCCATCACCCTACAGATCGTGCTGAACGACCCGGAGGGTGCCGTCCAGCGCAGCGTTGATAGCTTCAACCATCGGCTGACGCATGTCCGATACGGTCATCGGCCGGCCGAGTTCGTCGGACAGCGTGGTCACGCCGGCGTCGGCGATGCCGCAGGGCACGATGTGCCCGTAGAAGTCCAGCGTGTTGTCGCAGTTGAGCGCGAGGCCGTGCATGGTCACGCCGTGGGTGACGCGGATGCCGATGGCCGCGACCTTCCGCGCCGGCTTCAGCTCGCCGCCGACGATTCCGGCGGGCAGCCACACGCCCGAGCGGCCGTCGACGCGGCCGGCGTCGGTCAGCCCGAGGCCATGCACCACGTGGATGATGGCCTCCTCGATGCGCCGCACGTAATCGACGACGTCGAGGGGCTCCCGCAGCTTCACAATCGGGTAGCACACCAGCTGCCCGGGGCCGTGCCAGGTGATGCGGCCACCGCGGTCGACGTCGACGACGGGCAGCCCGTTGTCCGGCCGATCCTCCGGCTGGGTGCGCTTGCCGGCGGTGTACGTGGAGGGGTGCTCCAGCGTGTACAGGGTGTCCGGGGCATCGCCGGCGGCGCGGGCGGCGGCGGTGTCCGCCTGCTTGTGCCAGGTCTCCACGTAGTCGACGGTGCCGAGGTCCACGACCTCCATCGCGTCGGCCGACGCCCGAATCGACTCCGTCGGCGGGTGCGCCGGGGTGGTGGTCGCCGCAGTGCCGGTCGCCGGGGTGGTGGGCGCGTCGCCGGGCGGCGCCTGGGTGGTGCTGGTGGTGGGGCTAGCCGTGTTCGCCATGTGGGAAGTCTATCCCCGCCGTGCTTT
>DUOR01000347.1 GCA_012838715.1 Actinomycetales bacterium | reverse complement strand
GTGCTGCTGATGGCATTGCGCAGGTTGCGGGTATGCCGTCGGTCATGACCAACGAGCTTCTCGAGTTCCCGGGCGGCGTCATTGGCGTCGCGCAGAACCTCGACACCGACAAGGTCGGCGTCGTGGTGCTGGGCAACTTCGAGTCCCTCGCCGAAGGCGACGAGGTCAAGCGGACGGGCGATGTCCTGTCCATCCCGGTCGGGGATGACTTCCTCGGCCGCGTTATCAACCCCCTGGGCCAGCCGATTGACGGCCTGGGCGACATCAAGTCCGACGAGGACCGCGTCCTGGAGCTCCAGGCCCCGTCCGTGCTGCAGCGTCAGCCGGTCGAGGAGCCGATGGCCACCGGCATCAAGGCCATCGACGCGATGACCCCGATCGGCCGTGGTCAGCGCCAGCTGATCATTGGTGACCGCAAGACCGGCAAGACCGCCGTCTGCCTGGACACCATCCTGAACCAGAAGGCGAACTGGGAGTCCGGAGACCCGACGAAGCAGGTGCGCTGCATCTACGTCGCCATCGGTCAGAAGGGCTCGACCATCGCCGGCGTGCGCCAGACCCTCGAGGAGCATGGCGCCCTGGATTACACCACCATCGTCGCGGCCCCGGCCTCCGACGCCGCCGGCTTCAAGTGGCTCGCCCCGTTCACCGGTGCGGCCCTGGGCCAGCACTGGATGTACCAGGGCAAGCACGTCCTGGTCATTTACGATGACCTGACCAAGCAGGCCGAGGCGTACCGCGCCATCTCCCTGCTGCTGCGTCGCCCGCCGGGACGCGAAGCGTACCCCGGTGACGTCTTCTACCTGCACTCCCGTCTGCTGGAGCGTGCGGCGAAGCTTTCCGACGACATGGGCGCCGGTTCCCTGACCGCCCTCCCGATCATCGAGACGAAGGCGAACGACGTTTCGGCGTTCATTCCGACCAACGTCATTTCGATTACCGACGGCCAGGTCTTCCTGGAGTCCGACCTGTTCAACCAGGGCGTCCGTCCGGCCATCAACGTCGGTGTGTCGGTTTCCCGAGTCGGTGGCGCCGCCCAGACGAAGGGCATGAAGAAGGTTTCCGGTTCGCTGCGTCTGGACCTCGCGTCCTACCGCGACCTCGAGGCGTTCGCCATGTTCGCGTCCGACCTGGATGACGCCTCCAAGCGTCAGCTGGAGCGCGGTCAGCGTCTGGTCGAGCTGCTGAAGCAGCCGGAGAACAAGCCGCAGTCTGTCGAGTACCAGATGACCTCGATCTACTTGGCCGGCGAGGGCGAGTTCGACGATGTCCCGGTTGAGGACGTCCGTCGTTTCGAGTCCGAGCTGATGGAGCACCTGTACTCCAAGAACCAGGACGTCTTCGCCCAGATTGATGGCGGCAAGGCGTTCACCGACGAGTCCAAGGAGTCCCTGAAGTCCTCCGTCGCGGAGTTCAAGAAGGGTTTCCAGACCTCCGAGGGCAAGCCGCTGGTCGTCGAGGCCGAGGCTGATCCGCTGGACGAGCGCGAGCTCAAGAAGCAGCAGATCTCGGTTCCGCGCAAGACCGTCAAGAAGTAGGCGGGGCGTGTTTGCGATGACCGTAATCAGTAAAGAAGGGAGGCGATAGGACATGGCGAATCTTCGAGAACTTCGAGCCCGCATCAAGTCGGTCAACTCGACCAAGAAGATCACCAAGGCACAGGAGCTGATCGCGACCTCGCGCATCACCAAGGCGCAGCGTCGCGTGGCCGACGCCCAGCCCTACGCCGACGAGATTGAGCACGTCATCGGACGCCTCGCCGCGGCTTCGTCGCTCGATCACCCGATGCTGCGTGAACGCGAGGGCGGCAACCGCGCCGCAGTCCTCGTCGTGACGTCCGACCGCGGCATGTGCGGCGGTTACAACCACAACGTCCTCAAGAAGGCCGCCGAGCTCCGCTCGAAGCTGAAGAGCGACGGTTACGAGGTTGTCCTGTACGTCACGGGCCGCAAGGGCATCGACTACTACGACTTCCGTGAGATGCCGATTGCCGGCACCTGGCAGGGCTTCTCCCAGGACCCGGAGTACAAGGCCACGCACGACGTGCGCCGCCACCTCATCGATGGTTTCGAGGCGACGTCGGAAGGCGAGGCCAATTACCGCGAGGGTCTCCGCGTGAGCGAGGGCGAGCCCATCCAGGGCTTCGACCAGGTTCACGTGGTGTACACGGAATTCGTGTCCATGCTGTCGCAGGTTCCGCGCGCGCACCAGATGCTGCCCATCGAGCCGGTCATCGAGACCGAGGAGATGGATCTGGGCGAGAGCACCCTGTCCGACGGCGATGCGAAGCTGCATGCGGACTACGAGTTCGAACCGGACGCGGACACCCTGCTGTCGGCCCTGCTGCCGCAGTACGTGTCCCGCTCGCTGTTCGCCGTGATGCTGGAGGCCGCCGCCTCCGAGTCCGCGGCGCGACGCAACGCGATGAAGTCCGCGACGGACAACGCGACCGAGCTGGTCAAGGACCTCTCGCGCGTGGCCAATCAGGCCCGTCAGGCGCAGATTACCCAGGAAATCACAGAAATCGTCGGTGGCGCCGGTGCGCTCGACGACAGCGGAGAAAGTGACTAGATATGAGCACAGCTCTTAACGAGCAGAACACCACGACGGCCGCCGGCCGCATCGTGCGTGTCATCGGTGCCGTCGTCGACGTGGAGTTCCCGCGTAACGAGCTCCCGGCACTGTACAACGCGCTGACCGTGGAAGTTGACCTTCCGTCGGTCGCCAAGACCATCGTCCTCGAGACGGCGCAGCACCTGGGCGACAACATGGTGCGCACCATCGCGATGGCCCCGACCGACGGCCTCGTCCGCGGTTCGGCCGTCACCGATACCGGCAACCCGATTCAGGTTCCGGTCGGCGACGTCGTCAAGGGCCACGTCTTCAACGCCATGGGCGACTGCCTGGACGAGCCGGGCCTGGGTCGCGACGGCGAGCAGTGGGGCATCCACCGCGAGCCGCCGGCCTTCGACCAGCTCGAGGGCAAGACCGAGATCCTGGAGACGGGCATCAAGGTCAT
>DUOR01000346.1 GCA_012838715.1 Actinomycetales bacterium | reverse complement strand
GGTCGAGCGGTCGGCCGCGGAGGTCGACGACGAGCCCCTCGGCGAACCGGGCGGCGATGGCGCCGGCGTCATCGGCCGGGTGCCGGTGGGTCTGGCCCCCGATGGCGGCGGTCAACAGCTCGAGGGCGGTCACCGGGGGATCGCCCGGGCGGCCCGGCGCCCGCACCCGCGACGGGTTCAACCCGTCCCGCACCGGCAGCGGCGCGGTGCGGCGGGGACGGCGTTCGTGCATGGGTCGAACTGTAACAACACCGCCGGATTGGGCCCCACGCGGTTCGGGGCAGGGGCCCGGCGGGCGGCGCGCCGGGCCAACCGATGACGTGTACACATGAGGCATGAGTGGAAAGCGCGTGCCCCTGTCCGTCCTCGACCTGGTGCCCGTGCCCTCGGGCTCCACCCCGCGCGAGGCCATCGCCTCCTCCGTCCGGGGCGCTCGGGCCGCCGAAGCCGCCGGCTACCGGCGCTTCTGGATCGCCGAGCACCACAACGCCCGCAACATCGCCTCCTCGGCGACGACCGTGCTGATGGGCCACATCGCCGGGGCGACCGAAAGCATCCGCGTCGGATCGGGCGGCGTCATGCTGCCCAACCACGCGCCGCTGCGGGTGGCGGAGGACATCGGCACCCTGGCCACCATCTACCCCGACCGCATCGACCTGGGGCTCGGCCGCGCGCCCGGCACCGACCCCATGACCGCACGGGAGCTGCGCCGCGGCGGCTCCGACGTCGCCGACTTCGCCACCGACATCCGCGACCTGCAGCGGTATCTCGCGCCGGTGCGGCCCGAGGCGCGGATCGTCGCCTACCCGGGCCAGGGCACGAACGTGCCGATGTACGTGCTCGGCTCCTCCACCGCGGGCGCGTCGGTCGCGGCGATGCTGGGCATGCCCTTCGCCGCCGCCTCCCACTTCGCGCCCTTCCAATTGGCCGAGGCCATCGAGGTCTACCGCTCCGGCTTCCGCGCCGACGCCCCGACCGCCACCATCGACGAGCCCTTCGTCATGGTCGCCGCGAACACCATGGCGGCAGACTCCGTCGAGGAGGCCGAGTTCCAGTTCTCGGTCGTGCAGCGGATGTTCCTCGACATCGGCCGCGGCGGCTCGCGCAGGCCCCTGCCGGAACCCGTGCGCAATCCGGAGGCGGGCGCCTCCATGATCGAATGGGAGCGGGTGAAGGCGACGTTGCGCTGCTCATTCGTGGGAACGCCGGACATGGTCGTCGACGGATTGGAGCGGTTCGCGGGGGAAACGGGCGCCGACGAAATCATCACGGTGACCTATTCGCACGACCCCGCGGTGCGGATTGATTCGCTCACCGCCATCGGCGACGCGTGGAATGCATGAACCACGTAAATTTCCGGCCCACGGCACTTCAAAACGGGGGTAACGTGGATCACGGACGATCATTGTGGATCAACGAGTGAGGCGAGCCGCCGTTAGCCCGGCCGCCGCCGAGGGAGGACCGGAAATGCCGAAACAGGACATCATCGTCTGCGCGGTCGACGGCTCGGAGGCGTCGAAGACCGCCACCAAGTGGGCCGCCAACACCGCGGTGAAGAGGGGCATCCCGCTGCGGCTGGTGAGCAGCTACTCGATGCCGCAGTTCCTGTACGCGGAGGGCATGGTCCCGCCGCAGGAGCTGTACGAGGATCTGGAGGCGGAGACCCTGGAGAAGATCGAGGAGGCCAAGAAGGTCGCCATCGACTTCGTCCCGGAGGTCGACGTCAGCCACCAAGTCGAGGAAGGCAGCCCGATTGACATGCTGCTCGACCTGTCCGAGCAGTGCACCATGATCGTCATGGGTTCGCGCGGCCTCGGCGGTCTCTCCGGCATGGTCATGGGTTCCGTGTCCGCCGCCGTCGTCTCCCACGCCTCGTGCCCGGTGGTCGTGGTCCGCGAGGACAACGACGTCACCGAGGAGACCAAGTACGGCCCGGTCGTGGTCGGCGTCGACGGTTCCGGTGTGTCGCAGAAGGCCATCGAGAACGCCTTCAAGGAGGCCGACGCCCGCGGCGCCGAGCTGATTGCCGTGCACACCTGGATGGACATGCAGGTGCAGGCGTCGCTCGCCGGCCTGTCCGCCGCGCAGCAGCAGTGGCAGGTCGTCGAGGAGGAGCAGAACGCGCTGCTGGGGCACCGTCTCGCTGGCTGGGCCGATCGCTACCCGGACGTGAAGGTCACCAAGATCGTCACCCGCGATCGTCCGGTGCGTGCGCTTGCCGACGCGTCGGAGGGCGCCCAGCTGCTCGTCGTCGGCTCCCATGGCCGCGGCGGTTTCAAGGGCATGCTGCTCGGCTCGACGTCCCGTGCGCTGCTGCAGGCGGCGCCCTGCCCGATGATGGTGGTGCGCCCGGAGTCGCAGTAGGACGGGGGCACGCCTGAGGCGGGTCTGACGGAATCCTGAGCGATTCCGCGCCCGCGGGACACGAAAGGCCGGTTCTGTGGCAAGGGTCACAGAACCGGCCTTTACACATTTTACGCATGTGACCAGGAGTTATTGGAATTCACCAAAGAATCCCGGCACATGCCGATAAATATTCGAAATGGGCGTTTGAGCTGCACGGACTTCACGTGTTCAGCTGATTGACGCGAAATTGTTAGCTTACAGTTACCTCTGGGAAGCGTCGTTTACCTACAATGGTGAATGACGGTATCTACCTCTCCGAAAGGACTTGGCATCATGTTCGCTTTCATCATGTGGCTCATCGTCGGCGGTCTCGCCGGCTGGATCGCTTCCAAGATCATGGGCACCGACGCCTCCATGGGCATCGTTCTCAACATCATCGTCGGCATTATCGGCGCCTTCATCGGCGGCTGGCTGCTCGGCTTCATCATGGACATCGACCTCGGCTCTAACTGGTGGGTGACCTTCTTCACCGCCATCCTTGGCGCGGTTATCCTCCTCTGGATCATTGGTCTGGTGACCCGCCGCCGCTAATCGATGAAGCTGCGGCGCCCGTCGGAAAGCACGACGGGAACACCACGAGAGAAAAACCCCGCACCCGCCGCAAGGTAAGGTGCGGGGCTTTTTCATGCCCGCGCCACGCGCAATCCCGTCGCGAACCCGTCGCGAACCCGTCGCGAACCCGTCGCGAACCCGACGCGAATGCGCGGCCCCCCGCCCCGGACGGTGGCGCTGACTGTAAACTCTGGGGGAGGCGCCGCCACCGGCGGTCGCCGGGAACCTGTCGAAAAGTGACGCCGGCCATGACACCGGCCGGACCGGGAAGGACTGGGTGCGCGACGTGGCGGATGCGACGACCGGCAAGACGGCGCGGGGCGGCAAGGCCACCTCGCGGCGCCGCAACCGGCCGAGCCCCCGGGAACGGCTGCTCACCTCGGCCACCGAGCTGTTCACCAACGAGGGCATCCGCGTCATCGGCATCGACCGCGTCCTGCGCGAGGCCGACGTGGCCAAGGCCAGCCTGTACTCCCTGTTCGGGTCGAAGGACAAGCTCGTCATCGCGTACCTCGAGGACCTCGACGAAAAGTGGCGCACCGCCTGGCGGACCCGCGCCGAGGCCCTGGACACGCCCGAGGAGAAAATCCTCGCCTTCTTCGATCAGTGCATCGCCGAACAGCCGACGATGGACTTCCGCGGCTCGCACTTCCAGAACGCGGCGTCCGAGTACCCCAACCCGGCCAACGAATCCGAGGAGGAAATCCGCGCCACCGTCGTGCGGCACCGCGCCTGGGTGTGGGACACCCTCCGCGGCCTCCTCGCCGAAAAGGAATGCAACCAGGCGTCCCTGCACGCCAACATGCTCATGCTCTACATGGACGGCGGCCTGGCCGGCGCCAAAATGTCCAAGGACCTCACGCCGCTGCAGACCGCCCGCGACCTCGCGCGCGACCTCGTCTACTCGGCGCATTAGGGGCTCAGGGAGCGCACGGGGGCGCAGGGGCTGAGACGGACGACGGGGCCCGATCCATCCGGGTGGATGGACCGGGCCCCGTTTCTCGCGCCCTATCGGCGGTTGGCCGAATCGGCCGGGAATGCGCCGCGTCAGCCGTGGGCCTTCTCGTATTCCTCGATGATGCTCTTCGGCAGCGCGCCACGGTCGGCGACCGCCATCCCGCGATCCTTCGCCCACTGGCGGATGATGCGGTTGCGTTCGCGCTGGCGGGCGGCGTTCGGGTTGTTGGCGGCGGCCGCG
>DUOR01000345.1 GCA_012838715.1 Actinomycetales bacterium | reverse complement strand
GCGCCGCGCAAGGCGCGCCAGAACGTCCGGGGCGCCGAGGGCGTAGCCGCAGCGCAGGCCCGCCAACGCCCACGTTTTGGTCAGGCTCCGGAACACCAGCAGGCGCTCGTCGCGGACGGGGGCGACCTCGGAATCCCGGCGCGGCCCGTCGGCGACGACGTCCATGAACGCCTCATCGACGACGAGCAGGCGGCCCGGCCGCAGCAGCGCCAACACGTCCTCCCGGGAATGCAGCACCGACGTCGGGTTGGTGGGGTTGCCGACGATGAGCATGTCGGCGTCGTCCGGGATCGAAGCTGCCCCGCCACCCGGGATCGACGCGGCCCCGCCGCCCGGGGTCAAGGCTGCCCCGCCGTCCGGGGTCGATTCGGCCCCGGGCACCGCGCCCTCGCGGATCTGCGCCAGATCCCACGGCTCCCGGAGCACCACGCGCGCCACGTCGATGCCCGCCGCCCGCAGCGCCGCCTCCGGCTCCGTGAACTGCGGATGCACGATCGCGGGACGCCGCGTCAACTCCGGCAGCAACGAAAAGCCCTCCGCCACGCCCGCCAGCAGCAGCACCTCGTCGGCGGGCCGGCCGTGCCGGGCGCCAATCAGCTCCCGCACCCGCCGATCCAGCGCCGGGTCCGGGTACGCGGCCAAATCCCCCAGATGCGGCACCAGCCCGTCGGCAAGCCACCTCGGCGTGGCCCCACGCACGTTGACGGCGAAGTCCACCCGCGCACCCCGCGCCGCGACGTCACCGTGATACCCCAGGTCATGCCCCGCATCGGCGCCGCCGAATCCACTGCCCGAACTCATGCACATAACAGTGCCACACGGCCCGGATTGGCCGCGCGGGCCATACTGGTGGCATGTCACCGACTTTGCTCATCGACGTGGACGGCACCATCAGCGACTCGCTGCCCGGCATCCAGGAGGGCTTCCGCATCGGGCTCGCCGCCGTCGATCACCCGCTTCCCGACGATGAGTTCCTCGCCCGCCTCGCCGGCCCGCCCATGTACGAATCCATGGCCCGCGCGGGACTCACCGGCGACCGCCTCGACGCCGCGCTCGCCGCCTACCGCGAACAGCAGCACGCCGGCGGCTGGGCCGACACCCGCATGTTCGACGGCTGGCCCGAACTCCTCGACGGCTGGCGCGCCGACGGCATCCGCCTGTCCACCGCCACCTCCAAGGGCGGCTACTTCGCGCGGAAGGTACTGGACCGGTTCGGCATCCTCGACCGCTTCGACTTCATCGGCGCCGCCGACGACGGCGGCACCCGCCACGAGAAAATCGACGTCCTCGACCACACGCTCACCTCGCTGGGCCTGCCCGCCGAACGCCGCGACCCCGTCCCGCCCACGCCCGGCGGACCGTTCCCCACCGTCATGGTCGGCGACCGCATCCACGACATCGAGGGCGCCCACACCTTCGGCCTGCCCTGCATCGCCGTCGGCTGGGGCTACGGCCCCGACGAGGAACGTGAGCGCGCCGACGCCATCGCGCACGACATGGCCGAACTCGACCGGCACGCCCGCAGCCTGCTCGGCATGTGACGCGGCGGGGCGGGGACGGTGCGCGACGTCCCGGGCGGGCCTGCCGGGCGGGGCGGGCGCGCGCTTCCCCGGGACGG
>DUOR01000344.1 GCA_012838715.1 Actinomycetales bacterium | reverse complement strand
GGCCGCGGCCCCGTCACAGCCCGGCCATCCGCTCGCGCGCCCGGTCCGACAGCCGCTCCCGCAGCGCCCGCGCATCCTCACGCGGCAGGCCCGCAATCGCCGCGTCGGAGCTTGCCGACGCCGTGTTCAACTTCAACGTGGCCAGCCCAAACATCCGGAGGAAAGGCCCCTCATCGAGGTCGATGAACTGGATGCGCCCATAGGGGACGACCGTGACTGAACGCCACCAGCGGCCACGGGCCACGATGATGTCCTCGCGCGCCTCCAGGAACCGGTGCGCACTGACCTGACGGCCGATGAGCCACAGATTCCAGACGAACACCGCCAGCACCACACCGAACGGCACCCACCATGCGGGATGGACGAGCAAGGCCAACATGGCCGCCACGACAAGGAACGGCAGGTACCAGAGCGTGGCCGACATTCTGCGTACGGCAGCCAGTTTCGGGGAAACGGGGATTAGTTGCGGGCTGTCCGGATCCAGGAGGTCGAGGGCCATGGCCATGAAGTTAGCAGCCCCCGCGGATTGCCGACGGGCGACGAGGAAGGCGGGCCGGCGCCACACCACCGCGGCGTCCCGTCTCGTGCCGCTTGGCGTTGATCCCGAGTTTTGGCCGTGGGCATCGCGGGAGGTGGCGCAAATGTCGCGGAGCGGGCACCGGTGGCCTCCGCAGCCGTCGGGGCGCCGGCGGTCATGGCGGGCGTCCGGGGCCTTCGGCATGATGGGGCGCATGCACCCGCAACAGCCCGAGGATTATCCGGACGACCACCGAAACAACCCCGGCAACGGGCCGCACGGCGACTACCGGCCCGTGAACGAGCCGTCCTTCGGCACGCCGCTGCCGCGTCAGCAGCGCTGGGACGGCAGCCCCGACCCGAGGCCCGTCGACGAACGCGGCGGCGACGAGGATCAGGGCCTGTTCATGAAGTACCGGGCGGTGTGGGTCGTGCTGATCACGCTCATCACGCTGCTCGTCGCGTGGGGCCTGCTGCAGACGGCCCTGGAGGTCGGGTTCTAGGTACCCGGGTCCAAACCCGGGTTTCGAACCCCGGCTGAACTCCGCCCCGAAACCCGCTCAGCCCTTCGGCCAGAACATTGTGCGGACCCCGCCCCACGGGTCCTTTTCCATCGCCTCGGTGGCCTGAGTGCCGCCGCCGGACCAGATGCGGCCCAACCGGTCGGGCGCTTCGTAGCGCGGCCAAGCCAGGTCGTCGGCGGTTTCGGGTCCGCTCGTTTGCCTGGGCCCACCTGTTCCCCCGGACTCGCCCGCACCCCTGGACTCGCCCGCACCTCCGGCCCCGCCCGTTCCCCCGGGGTCGCCGGTGGTGATGAAATTGACCATCTGCCGGTGGAACGGGTGTCCCTTTTCGCGGCCGAAGTAGCGGGGCAGGTCGACGCAGTGCGGCGCGTCGGATGTGCGTACGCCGTCGGGGCCGGTGCCGTGGCCTGCGCCGGGGCGGAATTCGCCGACCCACGTCGGCAGGCCGGCGTCGCTGGTGCGGTCGGCGACGGCGACGGCGTTGCGGCGGATGGAGGCGTCGGAGATAACGGCCGCGACCGGCCGGTCCCCGGTTTCCGGGGGCAGTGGCCCGAACGCCCCGTGCAACCAGGCGGTCACGCGGCCGAGCGCCCGCGCGCCGGGCATGCGGTCGGCGGCGGCGAGCATGGGCACGAAGTGGAATTCGCGCGAGGTCGCGGTCACGACCGTCGGCACGCGCGG
>DUOR01000343.1 GCA_012838715.1 Actinomycetales bacterium | reverse complement strand
TCGTCCCGGTGCCCGCGACCACGTCCCGCTGCATGTGGGCGCCGGTTTTCGCGGAGCTGGGACTCGGGGAGCCGGGCGACGATCCGGTGGCCCGCCTCAACGCCGCCCTGGGCTTCCCGGGCGACCGCGGCATCCTCCGTTCCGCGCGCCGCCTGCGCCGCCGGAGCCAGTTGGGTCTGGCCGAAGCGGTCGAGCAGGCGTATAGGTTATGGGCATGAACGTCAGTAAGTTGCGGGCATGAGCATTCGGGCGGAGGCGGCGAGCCGGTCCTTCGGCCGTCGCGTGGCCGTCGACCACGCCGACGTGGACGTGGCCCCGGGCCGCATCACCGGGCTCATCGGGCCGAACGGCAGCGGCAAGACGACCCTGCTGCTGATGCTCGCGGGCCTGCTCGCCCCGGATTCCGGCCGCATCACCATCGACGGCCTCGACCCGGTCACCGACGGCCCCCGCGCCCGCGCCCGCGTCGGCTGGATGCCCGACTCCGTGGGCGCCTGGGATTCGCTGACGGCCCAGGAGATCGTCGCAACCTTCGGCCGCCTGTACGGCCTCGCCGCCGACGACGCCGAGAACCGCGCCTCCGACCTCCTCCAGGAGGTCGGCCTCTCCGAGTTCGCCCACCGCCGCGTCAGCGTCCTCTCGCGCGGCCAGAAGCAGCGCCTGTCCCTGGCCCGTTCCCTGGTGCACGACCCCGCCGTGCTGCTTCTCGACGAGCCCGCCTCGGGGCTCGACCCCGATTCCCGCATCGACCTGCGGGGCATCCTCCGCCGGCGAGCCAACCGGGGCGCCGCCATCGTGCTGAGCTCCCACATCCTCCCGGAACTGGAGGAAATCGTCGACGACGTCATCATGATGCGGGACGGCCGCACGGTCGCCGCGGAGGTGCCGTCGGCAAGCGTGTGGAAGGTGACCTCCCGCGACGGCACGGCCCTGCACCGCTGGGCCCGCGCGGCGGGGTTGCCCTCGGGCACCGGCACCGCGCTGACCCCCGGGGTGGCGTGGGCGGAGTTCACCGGCGACGAGGAATCGGCGTCGGCCATCCTGGCGGACGCCCTGGCGGCGGGAGTGACCGTCACGTCCTTCGGCCGCCGCACACTGGAATCGAGGTATTTGGCATGGCGGGGGGAACAGTGAGCCCGGTCCGCGGGGTGCTCGCCCTGGAACTGACGCAGCGCATCCGATCGACCCGGTGGCGCGTGCTGCTCGGCGTGTGGTTCGTGGTGCTGGTGGCGTCGGTGGTGCTGCAGTACGTGTTCTTCCGTTCCGTCGGCCGCGGCATGGGCCGCGACCCGGGCGCCTGGGACCAGGCGTCGACGGAGGCCATCGTCCACGGCACCCTGCTGTTCGTGCTGCTCGTCGGCCTGATCATCGCGCCCGCGCAATCGGCGACGTCCATCAACGGCGACAGCCGCGACGGCGTCCTCGCCCTCGTCCAGGCGGCGCCCGTCTCCACTCGCGCGGTGCTGATGGGCAAGCTCCTCGCCGCCTGGATCGCCTCCCTGGCCTTCCTGGTGGTCAGCCTGCCCGTGCTCGCCTGGGCGGTGATCACCGGCGGAATCGCCTGGTGGGCGATGCTTCTGGGTGTTCTCGTGGTGTCGCTGCTGTTGCTCGCCATCTCGGCGATGGGGCTCGGCCTGTCCGCCGTCACCGTCCGCCCCGGTTCCTCGACGATGCTGTCCTACCTCGTCGTGGCGGTGCTGGTCATCGGCCTGCCCGTCGTTTTCCTCCTCGCCGCCCCCATGCTCGAGCAGCGCGAGGTCCGGCCCGTGGCGCAGCTCATCCGCTACGACGTCGATCACACCCACACCGACCCCGACATCTGGTGCGAGGTCCACACCACCGAGTGGAGCTCCTCCGACTCGCGCGTCCTGTCCTGGCTGTTCCTGCCGAACCCGGTGGTCATCCTCGCCGACGCCCTGCCCCACGCGGCGGAGTCCGTGGGGCCGATGCCGGTCATCCGCAACCTCGTCGACTCGACCTTCCGGGCCCCGCAGGAACCTCCCGCCACCTGCGAGGAACTCGCCGCCCGCATGAGCGACCCGGATTACGGCGCGAACATGTGGGCCGCCCCCACCGGCGACTCCGGTTCCACCGGCTGGAAGTGGCTCCCCGGCCTGGGCATCAACCTGCTCCTCGGCGGCCTCGGCATCGCCGCCGCCCACCGCCGCCTCAAGGTCCCCGCCGGCGAACTGCCCCGCGGCGTGCGCATCGCCTAGGCCCGCCTAGGCCCGCCTAGGCCCGCCTAGGCCAGGGCCTTGCCCGGATTCAGCAGCCCCTTCGGGTCGAGGGCGGCCTTGACGGCGCGCTGCACGGCGACGCCGACGTCGCCGAGTTCCTCGGCCAGCACCCGCTTCTTCAGGGTGCCCACCCCGTGTTCGCCGGTGAGGGTGCCGCCGACGCGCAGCGCCTCCCGGAACACGTCGTCGGCCGCCAGCCAGATCTCCTCCGGAATGTCCCGCGGGGTCGCCCCCTCGTAGATGAACACCGGGTGGAGGTTCCCGTCGCCGGCGTGGGCGACGGTGCAGATGGTCAGGCCACGTTCGTCGGCAAGCTCATCGATGAAGCGCATCATGTGCGCCAGCTGCGTCCGCGGCACGCACACGTCCTCCGTGAGGGTGTGGCCCAGCCGTTCCTTCGCGGGGTAGGCGAGGCGGCGGATGGCCACCAGCTCCTCGCCCTCGGCCGCCGTTTCCGACACCGCCACGTCCTCTGCGCCGCCCGTGCGGAACACCTCCGCCACCCGCTCCGCGCGTTCCGGCGCTCCCGGCCCCGTCAACTGCGCCAGCACCATGCCGCCGCAGTCGCCGAAATCAGTGCCCTTCCACTCGTCGATGGCCCGCAGCGTGCGGCGGTCGATGAACTCCATCAGCTCCGGGTCGACGCCCAGCAGCATCGCCTCCGACACCGCCGCCAGCGCCGCGTCCGCCGTGGGGAAGGGCGCCAGCAACGTCACCGGGTCGCCCGCCGGCCGCGGCACCAGCGCCACCGACGCCTCCGTGATCACGCCGAGGGTGCCCTCCGAACCGCAGAACAGCCCCACCAGATCCAGCCCCGACACCCCCTTCACCGTGTCGTGGCCGGTGCGCAGGATGCGGCCGTCGGCAAGCACCACCGTCAGCGACCGCACCGACTGGCGCGTCACCCCGTACTTCACGCACCGCAGGCCGCCCGCATTCGTGGCGATGTTCCCCCCGATGGTCGAAATGTCCATGCTCGACGGGTCCGGCGCGTACATCAGCCCATGCTCCGCCGCCGCACGATCGAGGTCACCGTTGATGACGCCCGCCTCCACCCGCGCCAGAAAATTCCCCGGCTCAATCGCGAGGATGCGGTTCATCTTCGCCACCGACACCACCAGGCACCCCGGCGTCGCCGTCGCACCTCCCGCCAGCCCCGAACCCGCACCACGCGTGACGACGGCAACGTCCCGCTCATGCGCCCACCGCACCGCCACCGCAACATCATCGGTGGACCGCGCATGCACCACCGCCACCGGCATGCCCGCCTCCAGCACGTCCGTCCGGTCCGTGGCGTAGGCCGCCAGCACATCCGGGTCCGTGACCACCGCACCCTCCGGCAGCGCGGCGATGAGGGCAGTGGGGTGGGTGGGGTCGGTGGTGTCGGTCTTGTTGGTGGTGCTCGCGTTCATGGGCACAGTGTAGGGCCCTCCCCAATCCTTCGCGGACGCGCCGAACCTGCAAGACTGGGGGCCATGACGACGACGCAATGGATTATCCTCGCCGCGGTAATCGTGGTGCTGCTGCTGGTGATTCTGCTGGTGGTGGGCAATGCCCGGCGCAAGAAGAAGACCATCTCCTTCGAGGAGAAGAAGGCCCCGGAGCAGCTGACCCAGGCCGAAAAGTCCGGCAATTACCAGGCCACCGGCGGTTTCGACTTCGCGCCCGCCAAGAAGAAGGAACCCGAGGTCCTCCCGGGCCAGGAAATGGGCGCTTCGCCCGCCAAGCCCGCCGATAAGCCCGCCGAGAAGCCCGCGCCGCCGGCCCCGTCCGCCGAACCTCTCCAGCCGATGGAGAAGAAGGTCGAGCCCACCCCGCCGACCCCGCCCGCCCCGCCGGTGCGCGAGCCGGAGCCCGAGGTCGAGGTTGAGCCGGAGCCCGAGGTCGAGGTCGAGTCCGCCGAGGACATGACCGTCCCGGAGGTCCCCGCCGAACTCGCGTCCGAGCCGGCGCTGCCCGAGGTCGAGGACATCCCCGAGCCCGCCCCCGACGCCGTGCCGCCCGCCGACCTTGCCCCCGAGCCGGTCGAAGAAGTCGAGCCGGAACTGGAGCCCGAGCCCGAGCCGGAGGAGGCGGAAACCGAGGTCGTGCCGCCGGCGCCGGAACCGGTCGTCGAAAAGCAGATCGACGAAATCGCCCCGACGGAGGGTCGCCTCGCGCGGCTGAAGGGCCGCCTGTCGCGGTCGCAGAACGCCATCGGCCAGTCGGTTCTGGGCATCCTCGGCGCCGGCGACCTCGACGAGGACGCGTGGGAGGAAATCGAGGACACGCTGATCATGGCGGACCTCGGCACCACCGTCACCATGAACGTCGTGGAGAAGCTCCGCGAGCGCATCGCCTCCCGCGGCGTCGACAGCGAGGCCGAGGCCCGCGCCCTGCTGCGCGAGGTGCTCATCGAGGAGTGCGGCCCCGACATGGACCGCTCCATCCGCGCGCTGCCGCACGAGGGCAAGCCCGCCGTGGTGCTGGTCGTCGGCGTCAACGGCACCGGCAAGACCACCACCACCGGCAAGCTGGCCCGCGTGCTCGTCGCCCAGGGCCATGACGTGCTGCTCGGCGCGGCCGACACGTTCCGCGCCGCCGCCGCCGACCAGCTGGAGACCTGGGGCCGCCGCGTCGGCGCCACCACCGTCCGCGGCCCGGAGGGCGCCGACCCGGCGTCCATCGCGTTCGACGCCGTCGCACGCGGCATCGACGAGCAGGCCGACGTCGTCCTCGTCGACACCGCCGGCCGCCTGCACACCAAGACCGGCCTGATGGATCAGCTGGGCAAGGTGAAGCGCGTCGTGGAGAAGAAGGCCGCCGTCGACGAGGTGCTCCTCGTCATCGACGCGACCGTCGGCCAGAACGGCCTGATCCAGGCCCGCACTTTCCGCGAGGTCGTCGACATCACCGGCGTCGTGCTGACCAAGCTGGACGGCACCGCCAAGGGCGGCATCGTCTTCCAGGTGCAGCAGGAACTCGGCGTGCCGGTGAAGCTCGTCGGCCTCGGCGAGGGCGCCGACCACCTCGCGCCCTTCGAGCCGGAGAGCTTCGTGGACGCGCTTCTGGGATAGCCGCACCCGGTGGGTATGGTGGTGGGGCCAATACCCATGACGACACCACCAGGGAGACCAACCGCTCGTGTTTGAATCACTCTCCGAACGGCTCACCGGGGCACTGAAGGATCTGCGTGGCAAGGGCCGCCTGTCCGAGTCGGACATCAACGCCACCGCCCGCGAGATTCGCCTCGCGCTGCTGGAGGCCGACGTCTCCCTGCCCGTGGTGCGCGCCTTCATCAAGCGCATCAAGGAGCGCGCCGCCGGTGCGGAGGTGTCGCAGGCGCTGAACCCGGCGCAGCAGGTCGTCAAGATCGTCAACGAGGAGCTCGTCCAGATCCTCGGCGGCGACACGCAGCGCATCCGCCTCGCGAAGACCCCGCCGACGGTGATCATGCTCGCCGGCCTGCAGGGCGCCGGTAAGACCACGCTCGCCGGCAAGCTGGCGAAGCACCTCGCCGGGCAGGGGCACACCCCCATCCTGGTGGCCTGTGACCTCCAGCGCCCCGGCGCGGTGCAGCAGCTGGAGATCGTCGCGAAGCAGGCGGGCGTCGCCAGCTTCGCGCCGGACCCGGGCACCGCCGTCGACTCGTACGAGCACGAGATGGGCACCAGCCACGGTGATCCCGTCGACGTCGCGCGCCGCGGCGTCGAGCACGCCCGCGTCAACCAGTACGACGTGGTCATCGTCGATACCGCCGGTCGCCTGGGCATCGACGAGGTCCTGATGAAGCAGGCCTCCGACATCCGCGACGCCGTCAACCCCGACGAGGTCTTCTTCGTCATCGACGCCATGATCGGCCAGGACGCCGTCGTCACCGCCGAGGCGTTCCGCGATGGCGTCGACTTCACCGGCGTCGTCCTGACCAAGCTCGACGGCGACGCCCGCGGTGGCGCCGCCCTGTCGATCCGCGAGGTCACCGGCAAGCCCATCATGTTCGCGTCGACGGGCGAGAAGCTCGAGGACTTCGACGTTTTCCACCCGGAGCGCATGGCCTCGCGCATCCTGGGCATGGGCGACATGCTCAGCCTCATCGAGCAGGCCGAGCAGGTCTTCGACCAGAAGCAGGCCGAGCAGACCGCCGCGAAGATGGGCTCCGGCGAGCTGTCGCTGGAGGACTTCCTCGAGCAGATGCTGATGATCCGCAAGATGGGCCCCATCGGCAACATCCTGAAGATGCTGCCCGGCGGTTCCCAGATGTCCGAGATGGCGGACATGGTCGACGAGAAGCACCTCGACCGCATGCAGGCCATCATCCGCGGCATGACCCCCGCCGAGCGCGAGGACCCGAAGATCCTCAACGCGTCGCGCCGCAAGCGCATCGCCAATGGTTCGGGTGTCCCGGTCAGCGAGGTGAACCAGCTGGTCGAGCGGTTCTTCGAGGCCCGCAAGATGATGGCCCAGATGGCCGGCCAGTTCGGCATGCCGGGTGGCCGCCCGTCGAACCGCAAGCGCAAGAAGGGCCGCAAGGGCAAGAAGGGCCGCGGCCGGGGCCCGACGCCGCCGAAGTCGATGCGGCAGGGCATGCCCGGGATGCCGGGAATGCCGGGGATGCCGGGTGGCGGCGGAATGCCGGGGATGCCGGGCATGCCCGGTGGCGGCGGCATGCCGGACCTCGCCGACCTGCAGAAGCAGATGGGCGGCCAGCTGCCCCCGGGCATGGAGGACATCGACCTCTCGCAGCTCGACTTCGGTGACCAGGGCAAGGGCAAGCGCGGCAAGTAGCGCGTCCGCTTCATTGTTTGCTTGACGACGGGTCGGCCATCTTCATGGCCGGCCCGTTCGCCGATCCCCGGGGTTCCGTGTGATTCGGTGTTCATCAGAACGGGATGTCCGGGTGGGGGAGGCGGCGCTTCGGGGGTTCGGGGTCGCGGTGGGTGGTCGGCCAGCCTTCGGCCTGGGCGTCGAACCAGTCGGCGTTGGCGTCCTGGTAGTCGCGCAGTTCCGCGGCGTGCATGCGGTTGCGGCGGCGGACGTTGGCTTCCCGGAAGTCCCGGTCGCGCCGTTCCCGCGCCTCCCGCGCCCTGACGAAGCTTTCCGCGGCCATCCGGTCCGCCTCGGCCTGCTCGGCTTCGCGTTGCATCCGCTTGGCGTTGTGCTCGTGCAGCGTCGCGGTGGTGCGGGTGATGGCCTCGTCGAAGGTCTGGCGCCCGCATCCGGCCAGCGGACCCTGCGGCACGCTGACGTGGGCGTCGCCGGTGGTGCGGGAGGACCAGATCTCCGTGTCGTCGGCAAGCTTCACCACGTCCCACAGGCGCGACGTCTTGAGGTTGTGGTGACGGCGGCAGAGGCAATGCAAATTCCGCGAGTCGGTCGGTCCGCCCGCGCCGGGATTGTCGTGGTCATAGGGCTGGATATGGTCGATGTCGCATTTGCGCGCGGGCACGTCGCACCCGGGGAAGCGGCAGAAACCGTCGCGGCCCCGGACCCGCGCCTGCTGTGCGGCGGAGGGCACGTAGCCGTTGACGCGCGAATCGCCGGACAGGCGCGCGTGGGTGCAGCGGCGCGTCCATTCCTCGGTGGCGAAGTCGCTGAGCCAGCCGGCGCCGTCGAGGTAGGCGCGGCCGCCGTTGATGTCGCGGTAGACGTTCATGACGATGCGAGGGTTCGCCTCGCCCCGCGCCATCCCCATCAGCGCATCGGCCCAGGTGCATTTCCCTTCGAGGTCGATGCGCCGGTTGCGTTCGGCGGCGAGCAGCTCCTGGAACTCGGCCATCCGGTCCTTGTCCAGGGTGGCGTTGAGGTGACCGAGGCCGTTGGCGGTGTCGGTCTCGATGACGACGGACTCCCTGGCGGCGCGTTCCTCGGCCGGGTCATCCTCGTCGATGGGGCGGGCGAGCGGGTCGTGCTCGTCGACGATGCGGCAAATCTCCCGGTTGAAGCTGCGGATTCCCGGCAGCGCCAGCCCGTCCTTCGACGGCGCCAGGTAATCGAGGAGGTCTTTCTCGACGTCGCCGATGTGCTCATCGTCTACGGCTACGGTGCCGACCGCAATCGACGCCAGGTGCCGGAAGGGGAGATGACCCCGGTCGCGGGCCTGCCGGTGCAGCGTGGGCATCCGCCGGAACATCAGCCCGATGTAGCAGTAATCGCGGGCGCGGGCCCTGGAGACGCCCATGCGGGGACCGATGATGGCCAGGTGATCCTCGACGTCGCGGACCCGCTCCGGGGTGCAGATTTCCGCGATGAGGACCTCGTTGCGGTTGTGGGAGACGAGCAGCCCGGACAGCTCGTCGTCCGCCCACTCATGGCGGAACACCGGGGGCAGGGGCGGGCCAATGGGCGCCGCCGGCCCGATGGGAACGGTTCGGTCACGGGGCGGGACGAAGGCGGTGGGGTGGGCCCGGTCGGCGGTCACTGAGAGATCGGTGGGCTCGGAGAGATCGGTGGGGTCAGTCGGTTCAGTGGGGTCGGGTGGTGTTTCGGGCGGGTTGATGATGGATGTCATGGCATCCCCCTGGGGCCATGGCGCGTGCGCGCCGTCTCAACTTCCTACGCTTTCAATGGTAAGTGTGTTCGAATTCCACGTCCAGTCGAAATCATGCATTGCGCCAGGTAAAGGGCAAATTATGTCCATATGGATACCCTCTACGTTGTAAAACATACGTTCGCACGAGGGAAAAAGCCCCGGTGTTCGCTCCGGGGCGCTTTCCGACGCAGGGTGACGCGGCAATTGGGGGGGGGACGAGGGGAGAGCCGCGACGGAAAAGCCGCGAAGCGAGCCCGCGCTTATTCGCCGGAGAGTTCGCGGAGGATGGGCAGCAGTTCGCGTTCGAGGGCGGGCTGGAGGGTGTCGACGTAGGCGACGGAGAGGTGGTTGGAGTCGCGGTAGACGATGACGTTGCCGACGACGGCGGGGCAGTGCCGCTCCTCGCAGATGTAGTCGTTGAGGTCGATGGACCAGGCGCGGTCGAGGCGCGCGAGAATCGGGGCGGCGGGATCCTCGGGGGCGAGGACCTCGGCGCGGGGGGTGCCGCATTCGCGGGGCGAATCGCCGGCGGCGAGGCAGGCGGGCACGTTGCGCTGTTCCTCGGGGCCGTCCATGTGCCACGCGTTGTCGCGCAGGCCGACGAACGGAACGCCGGCGTCGTCGAGGAAATGCCACGCCTCCTCGACGCCGGGCGCCACCTCGTCGACGCCGTCGCCCCAACCGCCGCTGGGGCGGGTCGAATTGGCGACGACCAGATCCGGCTGGTCCGCCGCGATGCGGTCCAGCAGGTTCGCCGACCACTCGATGCACTCGGGCTCGGAGGAATCCAGCGGCTCGCCCAAGGTGACCACGCAGCCCTGGCGGATGAAAGGCACGAGGCGCCAGCCGTTGTCGCGGGCGATGCGGTCGAGGATGTTGCCCCACTGCTCGGAATGGGAGCTGCCGATGAGGTACATGGTGCGGTCGCCGTCGGGATCGCCGTACACGCAGGGTTCGCCTTCCTGCGGGCCGCCGAGGCGGATGTCGCGGAAGACGTCGCCGGCCTCGTGGGTGTAGGTCATGCAGCCTTCGTTGCCGATGGTGGGGTAGATGCCGCCGACGAGGTCCGCGGAGGGTTCCGGGTCGACGTCGTCGGGGACGTGGGCGTCGGCGAAGAGGGCGCCGGCGCCGGGGTACGTCTCGTAGTCGAGGGGCCATTCGGCGGCGGCGTCGACGCGGCGGGCGTGCTCGGTGCTGGCCTGCATCATCACGAGGGCCAGCACGGCCAGCACGGCGCCGGCCATGGCGCGGCGGCGGGCGGACGGCATCTTCAGACTGCGCAGGGCCGACCGCACCG
>DUOR01000342.1 GCA_012838715.1 Actinomycetales bacterium | reverse complement strand
GCGAAGGCGCGGGGCTGGTGGCGCAGGACCATCATCATCAGGACGACGGTGATCATCTCGACCATGAACTGGGTCAGCGCAACGTCGGGCGCGCCGAGCAGGAGGACCTGCAGGGTCACGCCGGTGCCGGTGACGCCGAGGAGCACGGCGGCCTGCAGGCGGTTGCGGGCGCGCAGCGTGGCGAGGACGCCGATGACCACGACGGTCAGCGGGATGAGGTCCGTGATCTGGTCGATGCCCTCGATCTTGTCGGGCAGCGGCATGCCGCCGACGCCGGGCACGAGCAGCATCGCCACCGCGTAGGCGACGATGACGCCGAGCATGGGCAGCAGGTGGCGGGTCGGTGCGTGCGAATCGGCGAGGCGCGCGAGATGCTTGCCGACGACGCCCGCCCCGCGGACGGTGCCGGACAGGGCCTGCACGCCCGTGAAGGGGAACAGCTTCCGGCCGGAGATGGCGGTGTCGAGGCGCTTGCGGGCGAACACGGCGATGACGCCGACGGCGATGACGGCCAGCGAGATGAGCAGCGGCACGTTGACGCCGTGCCACAGGGCCAGGTGCGTGTCGGCGTAGTCGCCGCCGAGGACGGTGCGCGCCACCGAATCCAGCGGCGCGTCCAGCAGGGAACCGGCGACGAACGCCAGCGGCAGGGAGGCGACGCCGGGCAGGGCCGCCGGCAGCCACAGCGCCACCGGGGCCTCCTTCACCTCGGACATGTCCTTCGGCCCGTCGAAGAAGGTGCCGAAGATGAGGCGCGCCGAGTAGATGAACGTCGCCAGCGCACCGAGCGCCGCGACCGTGAGGAGCGCCAGCACGCCGGCGTCGGAAAGCGGTGCATCGGTGAAGGCCTCGAGCATGCCTTCCTTGGACATGAAGCCCAGGGTCGGCGGAATCGCGGCCATCGACGCCGCGCCCAGCGCCATCGACCCGAAGGTCCACGGCATGCGGCGCCACAGCGGGCCGAGGCGGCGGATGTCGCGCGACCCGGTCTGATGGTCGACCACGCCCGCCAGCATGAACAGCGAGGACTTGAACATCGCGTGCGCGAGGGTGTGCACCACCGCCGCCACCAGCGCGAAGTGCGTGCCGACGCCGAGGGTCGCGACGATCCAGCCGAGCTGCGACACCGTCGAGTACGCGATGAGCCGCTTCAGATCCGTCTGCTGGATGGCGAACACCGCCGCCGACACGGCGGTGACCATGCCCGTGACGATGAGCAGCACCTGCCACGCGGGCACGTGCGCGAACGCCGCACTGAACCGCATGAGCAGGTAAATGCCCGCCTTGACGACGGCGGCGGCGTGCAGGAACGCCGACACCGGCGTCGCCGCCGCCATCGCCTCCGGCAGCCACGCCTGGAACGGCACCTGGGCGGCCTTCGTGAACGCTCCCAACGCCACCAGCACCGCGACCGTCACGGTCACGCCGGAGGACTCCGCCCACACCGGGTGCGCCAGCATCTCCGTCAGGTTCGTCGTCCCCGTTGCCCATGCGGCCACGCCCAGTGCGGCGAGCAGCAGCAGGCCGCCCGTGAACGTCAGCACCAGGGTGCGCAGCGACCCCGCCTCGCCCGAACTACCGGAACGCGCGATGAGCAGGAACGAAGCGATGGACACGAGCTCCCAGGAAATGAAGAGCGGCACCACGTCGTCGGAAAGCACCAGCAGCACCACCGCCAACATGAAGGCCGTCATGAGCAGGTAGAAGCTCATCGTCCCGTCGCGCCTGGGCAGGTAGGCGGTCGAGTAGATGAACACCACCGAACCGATGACCAGCGCCAACAGCGCGAAAACGAGGGACAGGGGGTCGAGGCGGAGCGCGAACTCCACCTCCGCACCACCGGGCAGCACGGCACCGGCCCACGGCACCCGCCACGTGACGGCATCGCCGTCCAGCACGCCCGGCGCCAACCGCGCCAACTGCACCCCCGCCGCGGCGAACAACGCCACGAGGGGCCAGCCGGCGTGCCGGTCCAGGAATTTCACGAAAAGCGGGGTCAGGGCCAGCGCCACCGCCACCAGAGCGGGAACGCTGAGCAAGGTCACGGCTGGGGAGCCTTCCTAATGCGGGGATTGGGACGCGCGCGGCAAAAGTGGCACGCCACGCCGGCCGGAAAACTTAACCGGCGTTAAGAACAGATCCACAGTATCAACCGGCCCCGATTGGCTTCACGCCATTCAATTCCGCGGAAACCGCCAAGACATATATCTCTATCCTGCGCGTTCGGGCCCGCCGCGGGTGCCCCCGGCGGGTGGTTGAGGGTCGTGCGGGGGTTGCGGGGGCGCCGTGCCGGGCCGTGCGGGGGCTGCGGG
>DUOR01000341.1 GCA_012838715.1 Actinomycetales bacterium | reverse complement strand
GGAACTCGACCGGCAAGTCGGCGAGCGCCCGCCTGCCGACCCGCCCGGCGCCCGCGAAGGACTCGACGGAGATGACGCGGCCACCGGGCCCGACCTTGTCGGCCAGCGCGCCGGCGAAGACGCCCACGCCGCCGTAGAGATCCCAGGCGAGGCCGCCCTCGACCTCGGGCAGAAGCTCCCGCAGCCGGGAGACGTAATGCCCCGCGGCCGCGGTGTGCGCCTGCCAGAAACCGTCGACGGGCACCTGGAACTCGCGGTCGCCGATGCGCTCGGGCGCGATGCCGGAGCCCTCGACGATGGTGGTGCGGCGTCGGCGGCCGCCGCCGATGACGTGCATGAGGTGGCGGTTGCCGTCGGCGTCCAGCACCGCGTGCAGCTCGCCGCCGGGCGGGGCGGTGCCCTCCTCCCCCAGTCCGTCCATCAGGCCGGGGGCAACCTGCGCGCAGCCGACCCCGGTGACCAGGTCCCGGGACTTGCGCTTGCGCAGCCCCGCCCGCCCCCGATCGTCGACGCCCAGCCGGACGCGGGTGCGCCAGCCGCGGGCCGGGGCGAGCGCCGTGGCGGAGACGTCGGGAAGCTCGTCGGGGGTGAAGCGGCCGATGCGGCGCAGCGCGTCGAGCAGCACCTCCCGCTTCAGCTCCGGGGCATGCGCGGGATCGACGAAATCGGCGTCGCAGCAGCCCGCGCCCGCCAAGGCGGCGGCGCAGGTCCGCTCCACGCGGTGCGGCGACGGCTCGAGGATCTCCACGGCCTCGCCGCGCCACAGCTTTGCGTCCGGGTCGTCGAGGGCGACGCGCACCCGTTCGCCGGGGATCGCGCCGCGGACCAGGATGACCCGACCGTCCGACAGCCCAATCGACTCACCGCCGTGCGCGGGACGATCGACGGGGACGTCGATGGTGGTGGCTTCGGTCATGTGGGTTCCTCCCGGGAATGGGGGCGTCAGGCTCCGGCGCCCGGCGCCTGCTGGCCCTGCTGGTTCTGCTGGCCCTGGCGGGACTGCTCGTAGGCCTTGCGCACCTGCTCGGCCATCGCGGCCGGCAGGGTCACCGGCAGCGGCTGGCCGGCGGGCATCGGGTTGTCGCCGCGGGTGACGAAGCTGCGGGCCATGACGCCGCGGCCCAGGCGGGCCAGGTCTTCGGACTGGCCCTTCGGGCCCGCCAGCGTCAGGCGCATCATCCAGCGCGGGCCGTCGGCGCCCATGATGCGCATGGCCATGTCGCCGCGCTCGCCGACGACCTCCGCGCCCCACGGGCCCTGCTCCACCGTGACGTCGAGGCCGTCGTTGGCCAGGCCGTCGCGGATCTCCTCCGCGGACTGCGCCCACTGGCCGCCCGACGTCGGCGCCGCGAAGGCGACCGGGGTGATGCGGCCGAAGGGGGTGGCCACGTGCAGCATGGTCGGGCCCTGCGGGCCCATCTCCACCTGGATGTCGCCCTCGCGCGGGATGGTCAGCAGCACGGAACCGAGGTTCAGGCTGGCCTTGGCGAAATCGGAGAAGTCGAAGTCCTCGGGCTTGGCCTCGTCGGCGTCGAACGGGCCGGCCGCGCCGGTCTCCGCCTCGACGGCGGCCGAGTCTGCCGGGGCGGACACGAAGTCGCCGGGGGCGCCGGCGCCGTCGGCGGGGGCGTCGTAATCGGCGACGGCGTCGTCACCGGTCACGGCGGCGTCGGCGGGCAGTTCCTCGTTGTCCTTGTTCTTCTTTCCGAAAGGCCACATGGCCGGGATCTCCCTCAGGTCGGTTACGGGTTGTCGCGCTGCGCAGAACCCGGCGGCGGGGCCGGATCGTTGGCTACCAGCGTAACGGGATTGCGCGGGGCGGGTCGTCAGCGAACGCCGGTGGAGCCGTGGCCCCGCGCGCCGCGCAGCGTCTCGTCGAGCTCGTCAACCTCGACGAAGGGGTTCAGCTCGACCTGCTGCACCAACAGCTGGGCGATGCGGTCGCCCTTGGCGATCTCGATGGGCTCCCGCGGATCCAGGTTGATCAGGCTCACCTTGATCTCGCCGCGGTACCCGGCGTCGACGGTGCCCGGGGCGTTGACGATGGACAGGCCCTTGCGGTGGGCCAGGCCGGAGCGGGGGTGCACCAGGCCGACGGTGCCGGCGGGCAGGGCGATGGCGATGCCGGTGCCCACGAGGGCTCGCTCGCCGGGCTCCAGGACGACGTCCTCGTTGGCGGCGAGATCGACGCCGGCGTCATCGTGGTGCGCGCGGACGGGCAGCACCGCGTCCGGGGTGAGGCGGCGGACCAGCACCGGTGGGAAGTCGGTGGCGGGTGCGTTCTGGGTGTTCTTCGGGTCGGTCACGCCCGCCCACGTTACGTGCGGCGGGCCTCCGGCGGCCGGGCGATACCCCAATGGGTAGGATGTGCATTCGTGAGCACCTCGAAAGACAGCACCGTGACGGCCGCCTCCGGCGACATCATCTACCGCGAACGGCTGTGGGTGCCGTGGTGGTACTGGGCCCTGGCGGTTCCCGCGGTCGTGGTCACGTCGGCGCAGGTCGGCTTCAACCGGCCCATCTACTGGTGGATCACCGCGGCCGTGCTGTTCAGCGCCGTCGGCGTGTGGATCCTCGTGAGCTTCTCCAAGACGGTGCTCAAGGTCGAGGTCGACGCCTCCGGCGAACGCTGGCTCCACGCCGGTGACGCGGTGCTGCCGGCGTCGGTGGTGTCCAAGTCGCTGATGGTGCCGAAGTCCGCCAACCGCGCGGCCCTGGGCCGCCAGCTCGACCCCTCCGCCTTCCTGGTCACCCACAGCTGGGTCAAGACCATGGCGTTGATGGTGCTCGACGATCCGACGGACCCGACCCCGTACTGGATGGTCTCCTCGCGCCGCCCGAACGAGCTGCTCGACGCCTTCCTCGGCGAGGATCGCGTCCGCGCGTAGGTCACTGCGGTACCCCGGCCGCGCACGCGAAAAAGGGCCCCGGCTTCGGCCGGGGCCCTTGTCGTGCGGCGGATTCCGAGTGGCCGGAGCGCCGGCCGGCCCGTGTTACGCGCAGTCGCGGCAGATGGGGAATCCGTCGCCCGGGTCGTGCGCCATCATCGAGCGGTGCTGCACGAGGAAGCAGGAGCCGCAGGTGAACTCGTCGTCCTGGCGCGGCACGACGGAGATTTCCAGCTCCTCGCCGGAGAGGTCGGCGCCGGGCAGCTCATAGGGCTCCACGATCTCGCCGTCGTCGTCGTCGGCGATGCGGTTGTCCTCGCTCGCGGCCTGCAGGCCCTCGAGCGAATCGGTGGCGATGTCCTCGTCCTCGCGGGTGCGGGGGGAATCGTAGTCGACAGCCATTGTCGGCCTCCTCCAGAAGGGGTCGCGGCGCCCGGTATTGCGCCCGTTTCTCGCGGGATATTATGTGAATTCTCAGGTTCTGTCATACTCCCTGGTCAGCGCGGTAGGTTTCCGCCATTCACCGGCTCGTGGGTCGTCGGGGAATCGGCCGGGATAGCATCATTCGCATGAGCCACCGCCAACTGCCCTCCCCGCCCCGCCGCCGCGCTCTGCCGTACGTGGCGTTGGTGGCCGTCGTCGCGGTGGCCGCGGTGGCGTTGTGGGTGGTCGCGTTCACGCGGACGGGCGAGACGACGCAGGTGGCCTGCGCGCGGCCGGAGACGGGCGTGGAGGTGTCGTCGACGGGCCTGCTCGGTGAGGTCCCGGCGCCGCCGAGCGCCATCCCGGTGCGCGTCCTCAACGCCAACGGCGAGGCCGGCGAGGCGACGGAGGTTTCGGAGGGCCTGGTCGGACTCGGTTTCACCCGCGCCCCGGATAACCCGGTGGGCAACGACCCGCTGGTCCCGGACCAGGATCTGGAGTGCTACGGGCAGATCCGTTTCGGCACGGCGTTTGCCGCGCACGGGGCGACGCTGCATGCCCTGTTCCCCTGCCTGGAGCTCATCGACGACGGCCGCGAGGACGGCAGCGTCGACGTCGCCCTGGGCCGCGGTTTCGGGGGGCTCGATGATTCGGGCCCGGTGCGCGCCGCCATGTCCACCCTGAATTCGGGTGGCGAGGTCGACGCGGCCACGCTGCAGTCCATGAACTCCCGGACCTGCTGAGCGCTACTCCCCCGCGGGGATGGGGCCGTCCGCGCCGAGGCGGCCCAGCAGCCCGAGGAAATCCTCCGCGACGGTGGGCGCCGCCGCGGCCATGAGCTGCCCCTCGGGTGAGCCCGTCGCCGGGTCCGGGTGCTTGACGACGGCGCCGGCCTCCCGGGCGATGAGCGCCCCGGCCGCCCAGTCCCACAGGCTCAGGCCGTGCTCGTAGTAGCAGTCCACCGCCCCGGCCGCGAGCAGGCAGAGGTCGAGGGCGGCGGAGCCGATGCGGCGGATGTCGCGGACCTCCCCCAGCAGTTCGGCGACGACGCGGCCCTGGCGCGAGCGGCGGGCGGAGTCGTAGGCGAATCCGGTGGCCACCAGGGACACGCCGAGGTCGGCGGGCGCGGAGCAGGTCAGGGTCTCGGCCGTGCCGTCGGCGGCGCGGACCTCCGCGCCAGCGCCCAGCCCGGCGTGGAACACCCGGCCACCGGCGATGTCGGCGACGGCGCCGGCGACGATGGCGCCGTCCACCTCGCAGGCCACGCTGACCGCGTAGGCGGGGATGCCGTAGAGGAAGTTCACGGTGCCGTCGATGGGATCGACGATCCAGCGGACCCCGGAGCAGGTGGCGCCCGAACCGTCCCCGTCGCCCTCCTCCTCGCCGAAGACGGCGTCGCCCGGGCGCAGCGCGGCGACGAGGCGGCGCACGTGCGCCTCCGTCTCCGTGTCGACCACGGTGACCGGGTCCACGCGGCTGGACTTCACCTCCGTGCCCTCCGCCCGGCCGGCGCCGACCCCCACCTCCCGGCGGCGGACCCGCGCGAGGTCGGCGGCGGTGGTCGCCAGAAGTACGGCGGTGCGCCGCAACTCGTCGATCGCCGGGGCGTCGGGAAGCGCGGTCGAATCGGCGGCGGCGGACTGGTCCTGGGAATCGGGGGAAGAGCTCATGGGGCCATCATCCCCCTTTTCGTACAATCGGGTCCATGGCGAACAACATCGGCTTCGGCGTGGACGTGGGCGGCTCCGGCATCAAGGGCGGGCTCGTGGATTTGGGCACCGGGGAGTTGGTGGGCGATCGCATCAAGATCGCGACGCCCCAACCCGCGACCCCCGACGCCGTGGCGGAGACCACGGCCGAAATCGTCCGCATCGCGGGCTGGGCGGGCCACGTCGGCGTCACCGTGCCGTCGGTGGTGCGCGACCAGACGGCGCTGCTGGCCGCGAACATCGACCCCAGCTGGGTCGACACCGACTGCCGCGAACTCTTCGCCCGCCACCTGCCGGATCACCCCGCGCACGTGCTCAACGACGCCGACGCCGCTGGCCTCGCCGAGGTCCGCTACGGCGACCCCCGCGCCCGGGAGGGCGCCGTGCTGCTGCTGACCTTCGGCACCGGCATCGGCTCCGCCCTGCTCCACGACGGGCTGCTGTACCCCAACTCCGAACTCGGCCACCTCGTCATCGACGGCGTGGAGGCCGAGCACTACGCCTCGGCGGCGGTCAAGGAGCGCGAGGATCTGAGCTTCGCCAAGTGGGCAAAGCGCGTGTCGAAGGTGCTGCGCACGTACGAGGCGCTGTTCTGGCCGCGACTCATCGTCGTCGGCGGCGGCATCTCCCGCAAGAGCGACAAGTGGGTGCCGCTGCTGGACTGCCGCACCCCGGTGGTCACCGCGAAGCTGCACAACAACGCCGGTATCGCCGGCGCCGCGCTCGCCGCCGAGGAGCGCCTCTCCCCCTAGCGGAAGCGCCCGCGGCGCAGGGCGTTGCGGAGGCTCCCCCGCCTTTTGGTTTACACTGGGGAGTCGATTCACGGACGGTTGAACATGACGCAACCGGGGCGGCAACAACCGGACCCCCATAACGGCAGCCGAAATCCGTGGCACGAAACATCGACATTGCAAGTTCCAGCCGGCGGTGGCGCCCGAAGCGGCGTACCGTCCCCTCGTCGCCGTGACCCGGCGCCCAGGGCCGCGTCCCCGTATCCGACGGGCGCCGGCGGCACTCGACGACATCGTGAAAGGGCGTTCGTGGCAGGCAACGAAACGGATCAGCCGAACGGTCAGGGCACCGCGGGCGGCGCAGCCGACTCGCCGGCCCCCGCCAAGAAGGCCGTGAAGAAGACGATCAAGAAGTCGATCAAGAAGACTTCGCCGGCGAAGAAGGCCGTGGCGGCCGCCCCTGCGGTGGACGCGGACGCGGACGCCCCGGAGACGACGGTCGCGAAGAAGGCGGTCAAGAAGACGGCGAAGAAGACCGTCAAGAAGGCGGCCAAGAAAACCGCGAAGAAGGCCGTGAAGAAGACGGCCAAGAAGGCGGCGAAGAAGACCGCGGCCCGCAAGACCGCCGCGAAGAAGACGGCCGCCAAGGCCACGTCCGCGCGGGCGAAGGACGCGCAGGCCGATGAGGCGCTCGAGGACGAGGAGCTGGAGGACGACTCCGACCCCTCCGCCGAGGGCGACTTCGACCCCGAGCTCGACGAGGAGGCCGAGGACGGCGCCGAGGAGGCCGACGAGGACGAGTCCGACACGGTCGACGAGGTCTGGAACGAGGACGAGTCGGCGGCGCTGCGGCAGGCCCGCAAGGACGCCGAGCTCACCGCGTCCGCGGACTCGGTGCGCGCGTACCTGAAGCAGATCGGCAAGGTCGCGCTGCTGACCGCCGAGGAGGAGGTCTCGCTGGCCAAGCGCATCGAGGCCGGCCTGTACGCGCAGTACAAGATTGACCTGGCCAAGGAGGCCGGCGAGCGGCTCCCCTACGCCCAGCGCCGTGACCTGCGGGAGATTTCCCGCGACGGGCAGCGGGCGAAGAACCACCTGCTGGAGGCCAACCTGCGTCTGGTGGTGTCGCTGGCGAAGCGCTACACCGGCCGTGGCATGGCGTTCCTGGACCTCATCCAGGAGGGCAACCTGGGCCTCATCCGCGCGGTGGAGAAGTTCGACTACTCCAAGGGCTACAAGTTCTCCACGTACGCCACGTGGTGGATTCGCCAGGCCATCACCCGCGCCATGGCGGACCAGGCCCGCACCATCCGCATCCCGGTGCACATGGTGGAGGTCATCAACAAGCTGGGCCGCATCCAGCGTGAGCTGCTGCAGGATCTCGGCCGCGAGCCGACCCCGGAGGAGCTGGCCCGCGAGATGGACATCACCGAGGAGAAGGTGCTGGAGATTCAGCAGTACGCCCGTGAGCCCATCTCCCTCGACCAGACGATCGGCGACGAGGGCGACTCCCAGCTGGGCGACTTCATCGAGGACTCGGAGGCCGTCGTGGCCGTCGACGCGGTGAGCTTCACCCTGCTGCAGGATCAGCTGGGCGACGTGCTGGAGACGCTCTCCGAGCGCGAGGCCGGCGTCGTGCGCCTGCGCTTCGGCCTGACCGACGGCATGCCGCGCACCCTGGACGAGATCGGCCAGGTCTACGGCGTCACCCGTGAGCGCATCCGCCAGATCGAGTCGAAGACCATGTCGAAGCTGCGCCACCCCTCGCGGTCGCAGGTGCTGCGGGATTACCTGGAGTAGCCCTCCCCCGCGCTTTCCGACGCGAAACGCCCCCGTCGCCCGGTGTCCCGGGC
>DUOR01000340.1 GCA_012838715.1 Actinomycetales bacterium | reverse complement strand
GCCATCCGTCGCAGTCTCCGCGCCCACCGCGGCACCGACGGCCGCCGCCGGGTCCCACGCCTCGAAGCCCTCCCGCACGGTCGCGAGTTCCCGCAGTGCACCGAGGTCGACGTGCTTTTCGACGAGGTCGGCCATCATGTCCACCGCATCCCGGGCCTGCGCGCCGCGCTCTGCGGCGGTGACCAGGCCCAGGTGCCTGGAGGGCACCTCGATGCCGTCGACCCGCGGGATCGCGCCGATGACGGGGACGCCGACGGCCTCGATCGCCTCGCGGACGATCGCCTCGTGCCGGTCCGAGCCGACCCGGTTGACGATGGCCCCGGCCACGTGGACGCGGTCGTCCATCGTGGCGAAACCGTGGACCAGCGCGGCCGCGGACTGGCTCATGTGACGGGCGTCGACGACGAGGATGACCGGCATCCCCAGAATCGCCGCGATCTCCGCCGTGGACGCCTGGGCGTTCAGCGGGTCGCCGCCGATCCGGCCGTCGAAAAGCCCCATCACGCCCTCGACGATGGAGATGTCGCAGCCCCGCGACCCCGCCGCGTACAGGGGGCCGATGAGGTCCGCGCCGCACATCACGGAGTCGAGGTTGCGGCCCGGACGCCCGGCGGCGATGCCGTGGTAACCGGGGTCGATGTAGTCGGGGCCGACCTTGAACGGGGCGACCTCCATGCGCCGGGCCAGCGCGGCGACGAGGCCGGTGGCCATCGTCGTCTTGCCGGTGCCGGACGCGGGCGCCGCGATGACGACGCCGGGTACCGCTGCTACCACTCGATGCCCTTCTGCCCCTTGCGGCCCACGTCCATCGGGTGCTTGATCTTCGTCATTTCGGTGACGAGCTCGGCGGCCTCGATGAGCTTCGGGTCGGCGTCGCGGCCGGTGATGACCACGTGCTGGCGGCCCGGACGGGTCTTCAGCGTCTCGACGACGTCGTCCACGTCGACCCAGCCCCACTTGATGGGGTACGTGAACTCGTCGAGGACGTACAGATCATGGGTCTCGGCCTGCAGGCGGCGCTTGATTTCGGCCCATCCCTCGGCGGCGTCGCGCTGGTGGTCCTCCTCGGACCCCTTCTTGCGGGACCAGGACCAGCCCTCCCCCATCTTGTGCCACTCGACCGCGCCGCCCTCGCCGGTCTCGTCGTGCAGGTCGCCGAGGCGCTTGAACACGGCCTCCTCGCCGACCTTCCACTTCGCCGACTTCACGAACTGGAACACGCCGATGTCCATGCCCTGGTTCCAGGACCGCAGCGCGAGACCGAACGCCGCGGTCGACTTGCCCTTCCCGTGCCCCGTATGGACGGCCGTGATGGGCAGCTGCCGGCGCTGCCTCGTGGTCAAACCGTCGTCGGGGATGTTCTTCGGATCAACTTGTCCCTGTGCCATAAGCGGCAATGGTAGCCGGAGGCGGGGATTACCTGCTGACGACCGCGCGCCCGCGCCCCGGGTGCGCGGCGCACGGGACGCAAATCGTTACCCATCCGGGTGTTCCGCATCGGATCTTCGTACTGGGAATATAGATGTGAATGACCGACAGGTCTTATCCGGATTCCTTATCCGCGCCCGTGGCGGTGCGTGCCGCCACCGTATTCGGGAGGCCACGATGTTTGCCCGCCACCGGTCCGGCTCCACCGGACCATGCCGGAAAGCCGCGCGCGCGGGGATCGCCGTCCTGGCGGCCGGTGCGCTGATCCTCGTCGGCTGCGGTGACGGCGGTGGAGACGCCGCCGCCCCCGCGGGCGAGAAACGCTCCCCGGCGCCGGGGTCCACGTCCGGGGTTCCGCGGCTTGCCGCCGTCGGCGATGAGGTCGTGGCCGACGGCATCACCGTCACCGTCGACGAAGTCACCGCCCGCGATGATTTCCGCACCGGCGCCGGCGGCGACGGCGCCACCGAGGACGCCGCCGCCGGGAAGACCTTCGTCTTCGTCCACGCCACCATCGAAAACACCGGCGACGACGACATCGCCCCCGTCTGCGGCGACGTCATCGCCACGCTCGCCGACGACGACGGCGTCCATGACACGGTCCGCAACCAGGACCGGTACGTCGCCAATCCGCCATGCGACGAGGGCATCGCGCCCGGCGACGACGGCCCCGCCATCTTCATCTTCGAGGTCCGCGAAGACGGCGAGCCCACCGAGTTCCACTTCCGCCTGCGCGACCACGCCGACGACCGGGCCAACACCGTCGCCATCGACGACCTCGGCGCCGAACCCGCCGACCGGGCCGCCCATCCGTCGCGGGACACCGCCACCGGTACCGCCACCACCCGCCGCACGTCCCCGGCGACGCCGTCCCGGACCACTTCCACCCCCGCCCGCATATGCGAGGAAGGGTCGCCCGGCGGCTACGACTACGAACGCGGCGGCTACCGCACCTGCGTCAACGGGCAGTGGGAAATCGTCCCCGGCCCGCCACCCCCGGACGATCTCTACCCGCCCGAGGGTGACGCGGGCCCGGGGCCCGAAGGCCCCGGCCCGGAGGAAGGCCCGAACGGACCGTAGGCGGCGTCCGCGGTCGACGCCGCGGGGACCATCAACGAGGCAGAAAGGAAAGCTCGATGAACACCAACGATTGGGGCCCGGCCCGGACCGGTCTCGCGGCGCTATGCGCGGTGGCCCTGTTCCTGACCGGGTGCGGCGGCGACGGCGGTGACGGCGCCGAGGGTTCCGCCGCGCCCACGCCGGTGGCCAAGCACGCCGGCGAGTCGGCGCAACCGACCGACGCGGCCGCCATCGGCGATGAAGTCGTCGCCGACGGCATCACCGTCACCGTCGACGAAGTCACCTTCCGCGGTGATTTCCGCACCGGCGCCGACGGCGACGGCGCCACCGAGGACGCCGCCGACGGCAAGACCTTCGTCTTCGTCCACACCACCGTCGAAAACACCGGCGACGACGACATCGCGCCCGTCTGCGGCGACGTCATCGCCACCCTCACCGACGACGACGGCACCCATGGCGCCGTCGGCCGGCAATCCGACTACGTCGCCAATCCCCCATGCGACGAGGAGATCGCGCCCGGTGACGACGGCCCCGCCATCTTCCTCTTCGAGGTCGGCGAACACAGCGAGCTGTCCGAGTTCCACTTCCGCCTGCGCGACCACGCCGACGACCGGGCCAACACCGTCGTCATCGACGACCTCGGCGCCGAACCCGCCGACCGGGCCGCCCATCCGTCGCGGGCCACCGCCACCCGCGCGACCACCACACGGACCGCGGACCGCACGACGCAACGCCCGGCGGCGCCGCGCACCAGCTCCGTCGCTCCGGCCCCGTCCGCGCCCGGTGACCCCGGTCCGGAGTGCGTCGACGGCGAAGAGACGTACCTG
>DUOR01000339.1 GCA_012838715.1 Actinomycetales bacterium | reverse complement strand
GGAGCCGAAGTTGGTGTTGCCCTCGCTGATCTGCTCGAAAGCCGGGAACGGCGTCTCGAAGACGAAGTACGGGCCGGCCGGGAGGGCGTTGATGATGTCGACGATGCCCTGGAAGATGGTCTCCATGAAAATTTCCCCTTTTGCGTGAAGTGCTGGATGCGGAATGTCCGCTGAGTGACTGTGCTGAAACCGGCCGTTGACGTGCTTAAACAGGTCCGCGGTCAGTCCCTGGAATTCCCGCCGTGGCGTGCGTTCCGGCGTTCGTCAGTGAGGTTAAGGGCAGCCTGTGACGGCTGCAACGGATCCGTTACGGGCGGGTCGCGGTTCGGGTCGTCATTCAATTGCCGACGGGTGCGTGCGGACGTCCGGGACGCGGTTCGGCGGGGGTGCCGGGGCAGGGTCCGGCTAACGGCGTATCAATAGTTTTGAGACAGAATGCGCCATGTGGTGTTAACCACTTTTTCGCGTTTTGTGTAACGCTCTGTAGCTGCGCTTATGTCGAATTATTGCGCAGGGTATGAACGTTGCGTTAACCATTGTGTGCAGTGTGCATTGGTTTCCCCGATGGAACTCAGTGGGGGTATCGGCGCGCTGATTTGCGAAAAATCCACCGCTCGATCCCGTGTGAAAAAGGTGACGTGAATCACAATTAACGAGATTTGGGGAAGGGTGTCAAATGCCCCTGAATGGGGGTGGAAAACCAGGGGTGGCGTAACGCATTGGCCTGAGGCCGCGATCTCCAGTGCCGTAACGGTTCTCGCGCCCGTCGTCGGTGCCCGCAAAGCGCACTCTCGGGCGGTACTCAGCATTGGTCGCGGGGACGCTCAGAATCCCGGATCGGTGCCGCTGCGCAGCGGAAACGCAATCAAGAAGCGCAACACCGTTAATTGCCCGATGTGTCGTCCCCATGCCGCCAACCGGGTCGACCGCACGTTTCCGGCAAGCACCGGCGCCACCGTTCCGGGTGCCGCCGCCGCTCCCGGTGAATGCCATTCCGGGCGTTACATCGGGGGCAGGGCGCTGTGTCGTCGGAAAGCGGAGAGCGGGAAGCGGGGCGCAGAAAGCGCGAAGCGGGGCGCGGGGGAGAACCCCGCGCCCCGCTTGCCGGGCGGAATGCCGCCGGTCGCCGCGCCCTACTTGTCGTCGTCTCCGGAGCCGTCGCGGGCGCCGAGGACGGCGCGGCCGAGGACCTCGGACGCGATGGTCGCCACGACGAGCAGCGCCGCGATGGCGAGCAGGGCGGTGAGGCCCTTGCCCCACGTCATGGTGCCCTGATCGAACTCGAGGATGACGTTGCCGACCACCAGGGCTGGCACGCCGACGGTGATGCCGGCGGACAGCTGGTTCAGCCGGCTCATGGCGTCGGGGCTTCGCCACATTGCGATGACGGCGCCCAGCAGGTACACGGAGCCGCCGATGACGGTGAGTGCGAACAGGACGGTCAGAATCAGTGAGCCGATGCCCATGGCCTACCTCCTTCCCCGCGAAATCACGCGGGACAGGCCGACCGTGGAAAGGATGCCCAGCAGGCCGGCGAGCATGGCGATGTCGAACGTGATGGCCGTTTCGCGCAGCAGCGCGGTCGTCAGGAAGACGCCGACCATCGGGTAGAACGCCGCGTCGGCGAGGACCGTGCGGGAGATGTTGTCGCGCAGGCGGAACACCAGGATGACGCCGAGGAAGAACGCCAGGGCGCACAGTACGACGCCGGTGCTCGCGATGATGGTCACCGCTGTCTCATTCATGGCGGGGCTCCTCCTTCTCGGTGTTCCGGCGCTTCCGGCCGCCCGTGCCGTCGTCGGCGTCGTCGTCGAGCACGTCGTCGTCGGCAAGCGGGTAGGGGCCGGGCAGGCCGCGCTCGGTCTCGGCGGCGGTGCCGGTGATGGCGCCGGGGTCGGGGTGGACGTCCTTGTCGTACTCCTCGAACACGAAACCGTGGGGGCGGGGCAGGTCGCGCACGCGCGGCGCCATCCGCTCCTCCATGTCGTAGAGGGAGTCGAAGAGCTCGTCCAGGTCCGCGCCGAAGATGGCGTGGATGATGAACAGCTTGCCGGGCCCGTCATCGCCGAAACGCGCGTCGGCGGGCTCTGCGTTGGTGGCGCCGGGCTCTGCGTTGGTGGCGCCGGTCTCGCCCGCGCCGCGCTTGCCGACGTTGCGGATGCCGCACACGAGCGTGCCCGGCGTCATGGTGATGGACGTCGACAGCCACGCGATCTCGGCCTCGCTGCTCACGCGCAGCGGCATGGCGACCAACTCGGGGTGCTGCCGCTGCCGCGGCCGCAGATTGTCCACGATGATGGCGGTCGCGGCGATGAGCACCTGGAGCACCAGCCACGCGATGTATCCGGGAACATGCAGGAAACGCATCAGTTGTCCGTCCCTTCGGTCTCGGCCGTGGATTCCGTGCCGGTATCGGTGGCCGAATCGGAGCCGACGCCGGCGCCCGCGTTCTCGGCGCCGTTGTCCGGGTCGCCCGCGCCCGTGCCGGGCTCGCCGACCTCGGGGGAGACGTTGTCCAGGCGGCCGAAGGCGACGGCCGCCTCGGGGTCGCCGAGGGCCGCCTCGACGTAGGCGGGCACGTCGAGAAGCGAATCGGCGGCGGCGCCCGCGGCGGTGGACACCGGCGCGGCGAAGATGAACATGCCGAAGCTGCCCAGCGCCAGCACGGCCGACGGCCACACCATCCGCTTGGGCACCCGCAGGCCCGCGTCCACGCCCTTCATGTCGCGGCCCCAGAACACGGCCCGCCACACGCGGACCATGGACAGCAGGGCGCCCATGCTGGCCAGCACGATGACGGAGATGACCACGATGGAGCGCGCGTCGCCGGTGCCCGCCGCCGCGAACACCACGCCGATCTTGCCCCACAGGCCCGAGAACGGCGGGAAACCGACGATGGAGAACGCCATCGCCGCGAACACCCACGCCACCAGCGGATCCCGGCGGGCCAGGCCCGACAGGCGGGACAGGATGCCCGTGCCGTACGTCTCCTCGATGGCGCCGCTGGCCATGATGAGCGAACCCACCGTGATCATGTGGTGCACGGCGTAGAAGATGCCGGCGGCCAGCGCGGCGCGGGCGTCACCGTCGGTGAACGCCAGGACCACCAGGATGAACGGCATGCCGTTGACCATCTGGTACGCCAGCACCCGGCGCATCGTGTCCTCGGCCAGGCCGGCGAAGGCGCCGATGAGCATGGACACCGCCATCAGGGCGATGATTGGCCAGTGCCACGACGGCTCCATGTCCACGATGACCACGTAGACGCGGAACATCATGTACACCGCGACCTTCGTGTGCACCGCCGAGAAGAGGGCCATCACGGCCGGCGAGGTCGACGGGTAGGTCCGCGGCAGCCAGGTGTGCACCGGCGCCAGGCCGGCCTTCACGCCCAGCGCGATGACCACCAGGCCCAGCGCCACCGTGCCCGGGCCGCCGCCCGCGGCGACGCCGGCGAGCAACGCGATGTTGACCGACCCGACGGAACCGTAGGTCAGGGCCACGCCGATGAGCAGCACCGTCGAGGTCAGCAGGTTCACCAGGACAAAGGAACGTCCCGCGGCGAGGCGGTGCCACGTGCCGGTCACGGCGATGAGGCCGTACGACGGCAGGAGCATGACCTCCATGAACACGAAGAAGTTGAACAGGTCGGCGGTGAGGAAGGCGCCGGCCATGCCGGACGACATCATCAGCGTCAGCGAGGAGAAGAACCTCGACTCGTTCTCGCCGACGACCTGGGCGAACCAGGAGGCGACGAACACGACCAGGGAGGCGACGCCCAGCATCAGCAGGGAAAAGCCGTCGGCGACGAAGGGGATGGCCACGCCGCCCGGGAACGCGCCGACGCCGTGGCCGACGGGCTCGTTCGCCGTGACGTAGCCGAGCATGGCGAAGGCGCCGATCGCCATCGCGGCGGGGGTCAGGATGCCCAGCGCCGCGCGGGCCGGGGCCCACGGCAGGATGGCGACCACGCCCGCCAGGAGCAGCGGGATGACCGCGAACAGCGGCAGCAGGGCGGACAGGAGTTCCGCGGTGGCGGTCACAGGTCATCACCGCCGTGCGGGTTGTGCTCCGGGAAGGACTCGTGGCGGGCGGCGCCCGCGCCGGCGCCCACGTCCGACGGGTCGGAGCGGCGGACCGCCCGGCCCGCGGTGGACAGCTGGGCGTTGGCCTCGCGGTCCTCCTTGACGCGGGTGTCGTCGTCGCGTCCGAGGGCCGCCATGGCCAGCATGAACGCGGTGACCGCCATGGTGATGACGATGGCCGTGAGCACGAAGGCCTGCGGCAGGGCGTCCGCCGCGGTGCCCGGCTCGGCGCGGGCCATCAGCGGCTCCTGCCGCCAGGCGCCGACGCCCGCCGACAGGATGATGAGGTTCGCCGCATGCGAGATGAACGTCATGCCGATGATGATGCGCACCATCCCGCGCTGCAGGACCAGATATGCGCCGCCGCCGGCGAGGGCGGCCGCGATGAGGGCGATGATCATGCCCGCACCTCCTCGTTCTTCTCGTGGTTGCCGGGGCCGTTACCGTCGCCGTTAGCGGGACCGTTGCCGGGGCCGCCGCCGGGGTCATGGCCGTCCCCGTCCCCGTCGGCGTCGCGTTCCCCGGAGAGGGGTTCGCCGGCGCGGGTGGCGGGGGAGTCGACCGCCTTCGGCTGCTGCCGGGGCGGGATGTGCAGGCTCGCCCGCCCGGCGACGGCGGGACCGAGGTCCTCGCCGCTCTTGGGGGAGCCGGGGCGGTTGGGGCCGCCGAGGTGGTTGACGGCGGTGGCGATGACGCCGAGCACGGCGAAGTAGACGCCGAGGTCGAAGATGAGCGCCGTGGTCAGGTGGACGTCGCCGAGGCTGCCGTGGAGGGGCGCCAGGAAGGAGCCCTTGGTGAAGCCGATGAAGCCGGTGACGATGGCGACGATGACGCCGAAGCCGCTGAGCAGGTAGGGGACGTTGCGGCCGAAGGTCGGCCGGTCGTCGGGCTGCGCCAGGTACATGAGCACCAGGGCGGCGCCACCGATGAGGGCGGAGTTGAAGCCGCCGCCGGGTTCGTTGCCGCCGCGGAAGAGCACGATGGCGGAGAGGATGAACAGCAGCGGGATGGCGATGCGCAGCAGTCGGCGCATCGGCAGGGAGTTCAGCACCGGCTGGGCGAGGGGGCCGGGGCGGCCGGGGTAGTGCTTCCAGCGGGGCATGGAGGACACGACGGCGGCGATGGCGATGCCGGCCATGCCGAGCACCGCGAGTTCGCCGAGGGTATCGAAGGCACGGAACTCGACGAGGATGACGTTGACGATGTTGTTCTCGCCGGTGAGATCCGGGGTGTTCTCCAGGTACCACTGGGCCAGTTCGGGCTTTTCGCGGCGGCCGGTGAGGGTCCACACGGCGGCGAAGGTCGCGATGGCCACGCCGATGCCGACGATTGCCGCGACGATCCGGCGGCGCCGCCCGGTGGCGGCGAAG
>DUOR01000338.1 GCA_012838715.1 Actinomycetales bacterium | reverse complement strand
GCCGCCCAGCGTCGCGCCGAGGCTCCAGCAGGCGTGCAGCGTCGAAATCACCGATTTGCCCGCGCGTTCCTGCACGCGCGTGCCGACGACGTTCTGCCCGACGTCCGCGGTGGCGTCGACGATCCCGAAGAGGAACAGGATGAGCGCCAGGGCCGCTCCCCCGCCGATCCAGCCGACGGCCGCGATGAGGGCCGCCATCACCGCCGTGCCCCCGATCACCGCGGCCGACGGCCCCCATTTCGCCACCACCCGCGCGGGCAGCACCGAGGAGACCAGCGAGCCGGCGGGCATCGCCGCGACGATCAGGCCGAACTGGATTTCCGTCAGGCCCCACTCCCGGATCAGCGCCGGGTACCACGGCAGCAGCGACGCCAGCATCGCGCCGTTGGAGGCGAACATCAGGGCCGCGCCCGCCGTGTGCCGTCGGGCGTGGCGCACCGGGGTCACTTGCGTCCGCCCAACCGCCGCAGCGTCGCCCGCATGTTGTGTGTTTCGGCCACGCGGTACGCGCCGAGGATGCGATCGGCGGACACGGCGACGAGGCCGACGGCCATGAGCCCCGCGCCGACGGCGAAGACCGTCGGGTACGGCTGCAGCGCCATCGCCGCGACCCCGCCGAGGACGAAGGAGCCCACGCCCGTCCCCGAATCGAAGGACATGTTCCAGTACGCGCTGGCCTCCGCGGTGCGCTCCCGCGGCAGGCGGGCGAACATGAGCAGCAGGGCCTCGTTCTGCACGATGCCGAAGCCCGCGCCGTACAGCGCCGCCGCCCCGAGCAGCCACCACGCCGACCAGCCGGCCCACAGCAGCAGGCTCATGGCCGTCAGCCCCGCCACGCCCGCGGCCAGCGCCGCGATGGCGAGGGTCCCGGGCCGCCCCACCCGGTCGGCGACGACGCCCGCGAGATAGCGGAACACCATCTGCGACCCGCCGAGCACCGACAGCGCGATGCCCGCCACGATGGACCCGGAGACCACGTCGATTTCCGTGGCCGCCGGGGCCAGGAAGGCGGTGATGCCGCCGTAGGCCATCGAGGTCGCGGCCATCGCCAGCGCCGGCACCGCCACGAGCTTCCAGGTGGGCACGCGGGCGGCCGGGCCGGGTGCGCCCGTGGGCAGTGGCTCGCCGGGCACGGATTTCGGGGCCGCCCTAATCGCCGGGATGAGCAGCGCCATCACCGACCCCAGCAGCGAAATCACGCCGCCGAGCACGTACACCCACGTGTAGCCGCCGAGGAACTGCACGAGCGCCAGGCCCAGCGGCAGGCACAGCATCTGCGCCACGCCGACGGCGACGCCCAGCGCCCCGGTGGCCTTGCCCAGGAACCGCACCGGCACCAGCTCGGCGATGAGGGCGGACTCCGCGACGGTCAGGGCGCCGAAGCCCATGCCGCGAACGGCGGCGAGCACGAGGACCAGCGCGGCGTCCGTGCCCAAGATGTGCAGGAACGTCGGCAAGCCCAGCAGCAGGCCCGAGGTGAACATGGTGGCCCGGTAGCCGTGGCGCCGCAGCATGCGGGGCGTCTGCGTCTGGGTGAGCACGGTCGCCGCCATGAACACGCCCGTGTACGCGCCGGCGAGGCCCGCGCCGCGGCCGCCCTCGAGGATGGCCTGCGGGATGACGGGCAGCAGCAGCGACCAGCCGCCGAAGGCCGCGAACACCGCGACCAGGGTGGGGATGACTCCGGGGGCCCGCCACATGTTCCCTGGCCGCGAGTCCGCCCGGTCCGTCATTTACTCCATTGCTCCCATCATCCACATCACGGCTCCGGCGGTCGCGATGACGGCCAGCAGCCCGAGTACGAACGTCATCACCCTAGACCCGGATTGGTAGGCCGTCCACGCGCCGCCCACCAGGAAGCCGGCGACGATGAACAGGACGAGGGTCAGCGTCGATTCGCTCACAGGGTTCCCTTCGTGGACGGGACGCCGGTGACGCGGGGGTCGGGCTCGCAGGCGGCGCGCAGGGCGCGGGCGACGGCCTTGTACTCGGCTTCGGTGATGTGGTGCGGGTCGCGGCCGTAGAGGCAGCGGACGTGCAGCGCGATGCGGGCGTTGAGCGCGAAGGACTCGAAGAAGTGCTCGTTGATGACGGTCGCGTAGTGCCCGCCGATGACGGCGGTGATCATCTGCTCGGGCTCGCCGGTGGCCACGAAGTAGGGGCGGCCGGAGAGATCGACGATGGCGTGCGCCAGCGTTTCGTCCATGGGGATGTAGGCGTCGGCGAAGCGGCGGATGCCGGCCTTGTCGCCGAGCGCCTCGGCGAACGCCTGGCCCAGGACGATGCCGGTGTCCTCGACGGTGTGGTGCGCGTCGACGTCGATGTCGCCGGTGGCGTGGAGCTTGATGTCGAAGCTGCCGTGCGCGGTCAGCGCGGTGAGCATGTGGTCGAAGAAGGGCAGGCCGGTGGTGATGTCGGCCTTGCCGGTGCCGTCGAGGTTGACCTCGCAGACGATGGTCGACTCGCGGGTGGCGCGTTCGACGCGGCCGATGCGGTCGGGGCGGTCATTCGGTTCGGTCATTCCTGCTCCTGGTCGAAGGTGGTGGGGTCGGCGGCGAGTTCGGCGGCGGCGCGCAGCAGCGCGTCGTTCTCCGGCGGCAGGCCGATGGTGGCGCGCAGCCGGCCGGGCACGCCGACGTCGCGGATGAGGACGCCCCGGTCGAGGAAGCCGCGCCAGGCGCCGGCGGCGTCGGCGAAGCGCCCGAAGAACACGAAGTTCGCGTGGGATTCGATGACGTCGTAGCCCAGTTCACCGAGCTTTCCGACGACCCGATCGCGTTCCGCCGCGAGCGTGGCCACGGTGCCGAGCGTCTCGTCCGCGTGGCGCAGCGCCACGGTGGCGGCGGCCTGCGTCAGCGTGGACAGGTGGTACGGCAGCCGGACCAGCAGCACGGCGGCGATGAACGCCGGGTCCGCGACGAAGTAGCCGAGGCGCCCGCCGGCGAAGTCGAAGGCCTTGCTCATGGTGCGGCTGACCACGAGCTTCGCCGGGTACTCGGAGATGAGGGTGACGGCGGAGGGCTCGTCGGTGAATTCGGCGTAGGCCTCGTCGACGATGACGATGCCGGGCGCGGCGTCGAGGATCTTCCGCAGGTCGGCGAAGGGCGTGAGGTTGCCGGTCGGGTTGTTCGGCGAGGTGACGAACACGACGTCGGGGCGCTTGAGCTCGATGGCGTCGAGCGCGGCCGCCAGCGGGATGTCGAAGGTTTCCGGGTCGCGCGGCACGGCGAGGAACTCGGTCTGCGTGCCGGCCGAGAGGATCGGGTGCATCGAGTAGCTGGGCGTGAAGCCCATCGCGGTGCGGCCCGGCCCGCCGAAGGCCTGCAGCAGCTGCTGGAGGATCTCGTTGGAGCCGTTGGCGGCCCAGAGGTTGTCCTCCGTCAGGTCCACGCCGGTGCGGCCGGACACGTAGGCGGCCAGGGCGCGGCGCAGTTCGACGGCGTCGCGCTCCGGGTACCGGTTCAGGTCGGAGGCGACCTTGCCGATCTCCCCGACCAGCTCGTCGATCAGCGCGTCGGACGGCGGGTAGGGGTTCTCGTTGGTGTTCAGCCGCACGTCGACGTCGAGCTGCGGCGCGCCGTAGGCCTCCTCGCCGCGCAGTTCGTCGCGCAGCGGCAGGTCGGCGAGGGTGATTCGTTCGCTCATCGGTCCTCCTCCGGGATGGACAGGTCCTCGAAACGGGCGCGGATGGCCTCGCCGTGGGCGGGGAGCCGTTCGGCGTCGGCAAGCGCGATGACGGTGTCGGCGACGCCCTTCAGCGCGCCCTCGTCGTACTCGACGACGTGGACGGCCTTGAGGAACGTGTGCGTGGACAGGCCCGACGAGTGCCGCGCGGTGCCCGAGGTGGGCAGCACGTGGTTCGAGCCCGCCGAGTAGTCGCCCAGCGGCACCGGCGAGTAGGTGCCCACGAAGATGGCGCCGGCGTTGCGCACGCGGTCGGCCAGGCCGGCGGCGTCGGCGGCGTGGACCTCGAGGTGCTCGGCGGCGTAGGCGTCGGCGACCTTGAGGCCGACCTCCATGTCGTCGACGAGCACGATGCCGGACTGCGGGCCCTCCAGCGCCTCCTTGACGCGGTCGGCGTTGAGGGTGACGCCGTAGCGCGCCTCGATTTCGCGGTCGACGGCCTCGGCCAGGTCGACGGAGTCGGTGATGAGCACCGACGCCGCCATGACGTCGTGCTCGGCCTGCGAGATGAGGTCGTAGGCCACGGCCACCGGGTCGGCGGTGCCGTCGGCGAGCACGGCGATTTCGGTCGGGCCGGCCTCCGAGTCGATGCCGACGACGGAGCGGCACAGGCGCTTGGCGGCGGTGACGAAGATGTTGCCCGGCCCGGTGACCAGGTCCACCGGCTCGAGGCCCTCGTTCTCGTCGCCGTAGGACAGCAGCGCCACGGCCTGGCCGCCGCCGACGGCCCACACCTCGGTCACGCCGAGCAGCGCGCAGGCCGCGAGGATGGTCGGGTGCGGCCAGCCGCCGTGGTCGGCCTGCGGCGGCGAGGCGACGACCAGGGATTCCACGCCGGCGGCCAGCGCCGGGATGACGTTCATGAGCACGCTCGACGGGTACACGGCGTTGCCGCCGGGGACGTACAGGCCGACGCGGGCGACGGGGATCCACTTTTCGCGGACCACGCCGCCGGGCACGACGTCGACGGAGACGTCCTTGGGCTTCTGCGCCTCGTGGAAGCGGCGGATGCGGGCGATGGACTCCTCCAGCGCGGCGCGCACCTCGGGGTCGAGCGAGTCGAGGGCGCCGGCGATGACGTCGGCGGGCACGACCAGCGATTCGGGGCGCACGCGGTCGAACTTCTCCGAGTACCCCATCGCCGCCTCGACGCCCCGTTCCGCGACGTCCTCGACGACTGGCCGGACCACCGGCAGCATCGAGTCGACGTCCGCCGCGCCGCGGGGCAGCGCGCGGCGCAGTTCCGCGGTGGAGGGGACGCGGCCGCGCAGGTCAATCGTGGAGAGCATCAGCGGGTTACGCCACCTTTCGAATGGTCCTTCATTACCTCCGGCCATCATAGTGCCCGCCCCGGATTGGACCGCCGCGGGGCCTCCGCCGACGTTCATGCCATTCACCCTGTTCAGGCGCGATAACCCGTTTCGATTGGTCTTCGCGAATTCGTTGCACGCGTGTCGCCGATGGTTCACAATCGTTGCCATGCCAGCGACCGCCTCCCCGGATCTGACCGCCCTCGTCCGGCGCCACGCCGCCGCCGTCGGGGCCGACGATCCCCTCACCGCCCGCCGCGCCGAGGCCGACTACGCCCGGTGCTGCTGGTCCGGCGGTCACCGCACCCCCGGGGAGCTTTCCGACGATTTGTCGGGCGCCTTCCACGACCTGCGGCGCAACGCCGCGTCGGTGCTGGGCCTGGACAAGGAGTCGCATGATTCGGCGATGGCCTGGGCGGGGTGGGCCATGACCCGCGGCGACGGCCCGTCGGCGCTGCGGGCGCGGGCGCGCCTGGTGCTCGATGAGGCGATCCGGTGGGCGCGGCACGTCGACGACGGGACGGGGTCGGCGGACATCGCGGACGTGCCGCTCCTG
>DUOR01000337.1 GCA_012838715.1 Actinomycetales bacterium | reverse complement strand
GGCGGATGTCGCGGGGAGGAGGACGAAGGGAGGAAGGGGACGAAGGGGGGGAAGGGGACGAAGCGGGGGCGGGACGAAGCCAAGGCAACGGGATGTCGCACGCACGACGAAGCCCCGCGTCGGGGACGCGGGGCCGTCGGCAAGCGCGTGAACGGAAGGCGAGTGAACGGAAAGCGAGTGAACGGCAGGCGATTAGCCGCGGACGTTGCGGCCGATGAGGGCCGGCACCGTCACCGGCTCCTCGCCGAAGAGTTCGCGCTGGTACTCGTCCTGCTCGTAGTCGTTGGCGGTGCCGCGGATGCCGCCGACGTCGGCGTCGCGATCCGAATTACCCCGGCGGTACGGCGACTGCGCGGCGCCGGAAGCCCCCGCGGCACCTGTTGCACTCGAACCGCCCCGGCCGGTGGCCTGCGCGCCGGGCGTGCGGGCAAGGGACGCGGCCGAGGAACCCGACCGGCCACCCGGGCCGGCCGACGCACCCGAACCACGGCCCGCGCCACCGATGCCCGCCGAGCCCGCGGCGCCGCGGCCGAGGCCTCCGCCGATGCCGGACGGACGGGCGACGGAGGACGTCGGCACGCCACCACCGGAAACACCACCCAAGCCCGCGCCATTGGGGCCGCGGGGAGTTGAGGCGGAGGTGTTGAATCCGGAAGCGGGGGAGGTGGCGGCCGGATTCATGGCGGTGGGGCCCATCGGCATCGCGGCGGACGGGGCGCCCGCCGGGGAGGTCGCGCCCGCCGGAGTCATCGGGGCCGTGCCCGGAATGGTGGGCGTGGCACCGGAAGTCGGCGACATTGGGGTGCTCGGGGACATGGGGGAGCCCGCGGGGCTCATGCCGTTCGGCCCGGAAATGGGACCCGACGTCGCGGATGGCACGGCCGACGCGGCGGAGGTCGCCCCCGACGCCGCCATCCCCGCCGGCGACAACCCGGCCTGCGACGCGCCCGCCAGACCATTCCCGCCATTGAGGCCGGACTGCACGGACTTCGCGACGCTGACGCTCAACTCGGGCTGCGTGAGATTCGGGATGGTCGGCACCGCGGCCTGCAGCTCCGACATGTACGGGCCGGTAAGGAACGCAGCGATGGCGGAGCGCTCGAAAGCTTCGCGCGCGGCCGGATCGGTGATGACGGCGGCCTCCGCCTCGATGGCGCCCAACTGCGCGATGGCCATGCCCCGGACGGCCGGGAGCACGCCTAAATGCCCCGCGATGATTCCGGCGCTGGCCGACACCTGCGTCACGCGGCTCGACAGGCTGACGAGGTACTTCACGGCCGCATTGATTGCGGCGCCGGAATTGTCGGCGAGCAGGCGCTGGGCGGCGGTGACCAGGTCCGTGGAAAGATCCGTCATGCGGCCGGCGTAGGTGGTCCAGAAGTTGATCGCGTCGCCGACGGCCGCGTCATTGGTGGCCGTGAACTTGGACAACAGCGACTCGGCCGATTCGGCAAGCTCCGGGCCGATGACCGCCGGCGTGAAGACCAGCGAACCCGGATTGAACGCGGGGCGACCGCCGAAGCTGGTGTAAACGGACTCCGCCGTGGACTGGACGCGGCCCTCGCCGCTCAGCGGATTGAAGTCCGTGAACGCGCGGGAGGCGAGGGCCTCATGCGACTCGACGGCCGTGATCATCGACTGCAGATTCCCCGCCGACCACTGGACCTCACCGCTAATCGCGAGCTCCACGACGGTGGCCGAACCCGGCGAACCCGTGATGGCCGCACTGTGCTCCGTGGCCACGAGCTGCAGCGACGGGACGGGGGAGTAGCCGGCGAGAGATGGTGCGGCGGCTGTGAACTGGAGGTTCTGGGAAGAAACAAGAAGTTGTTGAGCGCCTTGGACGCTAGAAAGATGCACCTGAAAAGTCATCATGTCCCCCGAAAAAATTGTTGAAACTATTAGAAGCGTCGTCGCAAGCAGGTTCAGCGGTCTGGTGTGAAGAAAAGCCCCCGATGGGCATGCTCGTCCCCCAAGCTCCGTTCGGTGTATCGACACCGGCGAAGCACATCTCGGAGAGCATGTTCGGAAGTACGACTGTGTACCAGGTCCGATCTTCGATGGAATGGACTGTGACTTCGTATCCGAGTTCTTGGAAATCACGCTGGTTAAACGGATGTGAAGCGAACACAACGTAGTCGGCACCGTTCATCAGTCGGCAAACCGTTCCATCAGGGCCGTCGTCGCGGGGACTGGCATTGTCGCTGTAATCGAACCCCTGCTCCTGAGCCAGCTCGAATGGCAGCCCGTCGCAGGGGTTCTGAAGAACAAAATCGTCCGCCGCATAGTCGTAGTAGCCGTCGTCGCCGAGGCGGGCGTCGCCCGGCTGCGGGTCTCCGCTCGGCGGCACCACGCCGGCGGGAAGCCCGGTCCCGCCGGATGTTTCGGCTATCGGGTCGCGGGCGGCGTCGGCAAGCGAAGCACCCGCATCCCCCGCGCACCCGGCGAGCACCGCAACCAACGACGCGGCCGCCGCAACGGGCAGGCCGCGCCGGAAAAATCCCCCCATGAAATCCCCTTCAACCCCGATGAACCCCGGAACCGTGGGCCGCGCCGGGCGGCCACACCCAAAGGTTCTAGCACCGGGGGCGTGGGGCCGCTCGGCAAGTGTGACCG
>DUOR01000336.1 GCA_012838715.1 Actinomycetales bacterium | reverse complement strand
GTCAACGACGAGGGTGTCGGCGCCCGCCTCGACCAGCGCGCGCACGCGGCCCTCGATGTCGCCGTTGACGCCGACGGCCGCGCCGACGCGCAACCGGCCCGCGGAGTCCACGGCCGGCCGGTACACCGTCGCCCGCAGCGCCCCGCGCCGCGTGAGGATGCCGGCGAGCTTGCCCTCGCCGTCGACCACCGGCGCAAGCTTCCGGCTCGCCCCGACCAGCCGATCGAACGCCTCCTCCGGCGACACCGAATCCGGGAGGGTGAGCAGGGTGCCGCTCATGAGGGTGCCGACCTGCGCGAAGTTGTCGGACCCGCGCATGTCCTTCTCCGTGATCATGCCGACGGGCACGTCGCCGTCGACGACGACCGCCGCGCCATGCGCGCGCTTGGGCAGCAGGTTCCGCGCGTACCCGACGGTGTGGTGCGGCTTGACGGTGATGGGCGTCTCGAAGATGAGGTGCGCCGACTTCACCCGCTGGATGGTCTCCGCGGCGATGTCGGCGGGCACGTCCTGCGGCAGGATCGCCATGCCGCCGCGGCGCGCGATGGTCTCCGCCATGCGGCGGCCGGACACCGCCGTCATGTTCGCCACGATCAGCGGAATCGTCGTTCCGGTGCCGTCGGCGGTGGACAGGTCGACGGACATGCGGGAGCCGACGGCCGACCGCGACGGGACCATGAACACGTCGTCGTAGGTCAGCTCGTACGGGGGCTTCACGTCATCGAGGAATCGCATGTGCGCCAGGTTAGACGCGGCCCCGGATTGGGTGCCGGGGCGACGGCGCGGTGGGCGTCGCGGGGCAGCGCGGGGCGACGCGGTGACCATGACATTCGTCATGCCGGGAACCGGCCGCATTGCACTTTCGGAAAGTCTGGCCCGGGGTGATGATGAGCCCATGAATCCGCACAGGGAACCCCACGGCAGCCCACCGGAACCACCCGGGACGGCGCTGACGGTCACGGGCGTGACCAAAACCTTCGGCGCCGTCACCGCGGTCGACGATGTCTCCCTGTCCGTCCCCGTCGGCGAAGTCGTCGCGCTGCTCGGCCCGAACGGCGCCGGCAAGACGACGTTGCTGGACATGGTGCTCGGCTTCACGACGCCGGACACGGGCACCATCGAGGTGCTCGGGCGGACGCCCGCCGCGGCGACCCGGCGGGGTGCCGTCGGCGCGATGCTCCAGACGGGAGGGCTGCTGAAGGACCTGACTGTCGAGGAGACGCTGCGGATGCTCGCCGTGTGCCACCGGGACCCGCTGCCCGTCGAAGAGGTGATCGGGCGGGCCGACATCGGGGATTTCGTGGGCCGGAAGGTCGGCGCCTGCTCCGGCGGTCAGGTGCAGCGGTTGCGGTTCGGGTTGGCGCTGCTGCCGGATCCGGAGCTGCTCATCCTCGACGAACCGACCGCCGGCATGGACGCCACCGCCCGGCGCGAATTCTGGCGCACCATGCACGCGGAAGCCGGGCGCGGCCGGACGATCGTGTTCGCCACGCACTACCTGGGCGAGGCGGATGATTTCGCGGACCGCCTGATTCTCATCCGCGACGGCTCGATCGTGGTGGACGGGACGCTCGACGAACTCGTCCGCGACGGGGACAAGACGATTTCCGGCACCTGGATTTCCGGCGAATCCCCCACCGAGGTTGCCGCGGCCCTGGGGCTCGGCGCCGATGCCGTCACCGTCGACGAGGATCGGCGGGTGACCTTCAGTGCCCGGGACGGCGACGGCGTCGCCCTGCATCTGCTG
>DUOR01000335.1 GCA_012838715.1 Actinomycetales bacterium | reverse complement strand
GCCGGGAAGCGGCCCCGCCGCCCACTGCGTGGTGCTGCGCCGCTCGGGCCGCGCCATCCTCGATCGCGTGACCGCGCAGGGCGCGCCGGGCCGCGTCACCGCGCTGGTCGGCCCCAACGGCGCCGGAAAATCCACGTTGCTGAAAATCCTCGCGGGCGACGAGGAACCGACGTCGGGAAGCGTCTCCCTCGACGGCCGCGACCTCACCGCCATCACCGCCGCTGAACGCGCCCGCCTGCGGGCGGTGCTGCCGCAACGGCACCCGGCGAACGTGCCGTTCACCGCCGGCGAGGTCATCTCCTTCGGCCGTACCCCCTGGGGCGCGGCCGACCCCGGGCTCGCGCGGCGCGTAATCGGCGACTGCGACGTCGGTCATCTCCTCGATCGGCCCGTCACCGTCCTGTCCGGCGGGGAACTCGCGCGCGTGCACTGCGCGCGCGTGCTGCTTCAGGACACGCCCACCCTGCTTTTCGACGAACCCACCGCGGCGCTCGACCTGCGCCACTCGGAACGCATCCTCCGGGCGATCGCCGCGCGGGCACGGGCGGGGGCGGCGGTCGTGGTGGTCCTCCACGACCTCGCGGCGGCCGCGGCCTACGCCGACGACGTCGTCGTCCTGCGCGACGGCGCCGTCGCGGCCTCCGGGTCACCGGCGGAGGTCCTCACCGCGGAACTTATCCGGGAGGTCTACGGCGTCGACGTCGAAGTCCTCGCCGACTCCCGGGGCAACCCCGTGTTCGTCCCCGCGCGGCGGGGGATCCCGTGACACCCGGCCCCGAACAAGCAATCAAACCGAATTACCGAAGGAAAACGATGACCGCCCGCACCAGCACCCCGCTCACCGACCGTTTGCGTGAAGCCACCGCCGCCGCCCACGAGGAAGCCGAGCACTCCGGCTTCATGTCCGACCTACTCGACGGGAAACTCGACGTCGGCGCGGCGGGCGCCCTCGCGGGGCAGCTCCGCTTCGTCTACGGGGCCCTCGAAGACGCCGTGCGGACCATCGCCGGCACTCCCGTGGGCGCCGCCATCGCGGACCCCCGCCTCGAGCGGGCCACCCGCCTCGACGAGGACCTCGACCACCTGCTGGGACCGCGGTGGCGCGGGGATCTCAAGCCGCTGCCGGCCACCGTCTGCTACGCCAACCGGCTGGCGGACCTCGCCCGGGCGGGTGACGCCGCCGCGATCGCCGGGCACCACTACGTCCGATACCTCGGTGACCTCTCCGGCGGCCAGATCATCGCCCGCCGCTTGCGCGATCACTACGGCATCGACGGCGATGGCGCGCGGTTCTACGACTTCGGCGCCGTCGGCAAGATCAAGCCCTACCGCGACGCCTACCGCGCCCGCCTCGACGCCCTCGACCTGCCCGGCGACGTCGCCGAGCGCGCGATCGCCGAGGCCGTGCTGGCCTTCCGGCTCAACACGGCCCTGTTCCGTGAACTCGGCTCCGCCTGACGGCTACCAGATGATCACGCGGTCGGCCGGGTCGCGCCACATGCCGTCGCCGGGCTCGACGTCGAATGCCTCGTGGAATTCGTCGATGTCGGTGACGATGACGTTGCAGCGGAACTCCGCCGGCGAATGCGGGTCGATGGCCAGGTACTGGCGGCTCAGCTCCGGGCGGATCGCCATGCGCCAGACCGTCGCCCAGGAGATGAACAGGGCGCGGTAGCCCTCGCGGCTGCCCGCCACGTCGGTGGGCAGGCCCTGATCGGCCAGCCAGCGGCGATAGGCGACGACGGCGATGCCGAGGCCGCCGAGGTCGCCGATGTTCTCGCCGAGGGTGAACTTGCCGTTGACCCCGACTTCGGTCTCGCCGAGCTCGCGCAGGCCCGTCGGCACCAGGCCGTCGAACTGCTCGACCAGCTTGGCGGTGCGCCCCTCGAAGGCGGAGCGGTCCGCGTCGGTCCACCACTGGCTGAGGTTGCCGTGGCCGTCGTACTGCGAACCCTGGTCGTCGAAGCCGTGGCCGATCTCATGGCCGATCACCGCGCCGATGGCGCCGAAGTTCACCGCCGCGTCGGCCTCCGGATCGAAGAACGGCGGCCGCAGAATGGCGGCGGGGAAGGTGATGTCGTTGACCACCGGGTTGTAGAACGCGTTGACCGTCTGCGGCGTCGCGAACCACTCGTCCCGGTCCGCGGGCTTGCCCAGCTTGGCCACCTCGTGGTCGTGCTCGTGGATGGACGCCGCGCGGACGTCGTCGAGAAGCGAACCCGTCAGCTCCAGCGCCGAGTAGTCGCGCCACGTGTCGGGGTAGCCGATCTTCGCTTTGAACAGGCCGAGCTTCGCCAGCGCCCGCTCCCGCGTATCCGGCGTCATCCACTCCAGGTCCGTGATGCGCTCGCGATAGGCCGCGAGCAGGTAATCGACCAGCTCCAGCATCCGCTCCTTGTGCTCCGGCGGGAAGTGGCGGGCGACGTACGCCTTGCCCACCTCCTGGCCGAGCGCCCGCTCCACCAGGCCGACGCCGCGCTTCCACCGCGCCCGCAGCTCCTCCGTGCCGGACAGCGTGCGGCCGTAGAACTCGAAGTTCTCCTCCACGAACTCGGCGCCCAGGTACGGGGCCCGCGCGCGCAGCACGTGCCACAGCGCCCACAGGCGCCAATCCTCCAGGTCGCGCTCCCCCCACAGCGCCGCCAGGTGCTCCAGGTAGGAGGGCTGCCTGACGACGATCTCCGCCGCATCCACCTTCATCTCCGCGAACCAGCGGGCCCAGGGGAACCCGGCGGGCAACTCGTGGATGGCCGTCTTGTTGTAGCTGCGCACCGCGTCGCGGGCCGCCACCACGTCCCAGTGCCCGGAGGCGATGGCCTTCTCGAGCTCCACGATGCGATCGGCGGCGGCCGGGATATCGTGCAGCGGGAAGGAATCTAGGCCGTCGAAGCCCTCGAAGCCGCCGGCGCTGACCGTCGAATCCTCCAGCAGCTGCAGCATCGACGCCACATGCGCCCGGTACTTGGCCAGGGTGTCCGCATGCGCGTCCAGGCGGTAGTAGGCCTCGTCGGGAAGCCCCAGGCCCGCCTGCACGAGATACAGCATCGCCTCATCGGAACCGGCATCCTTGGCCACCCAGAACGCCGCGGCACCGGAGACGCCCGACCGGTCGAGGCGACCCAGCGCCTCGGCGAGAGCATCCTTGTCGTCGACGTCGAGCTCCGCGATATCGACGGCCAAGCCGTCGATGCCGGCCCGCTCAATCGCCTCGGTGTCCATGAACCCGCGGTACAGCGTGCCGATGCGCGAATCCGCCGGGGCGGCCTCCACGATCTCGCGGACGTTCGCCTCCGACTCGTCGCGAAGCGCATGGAAGGCGCCGTCGACGGCGCGGTCGGCCGGGATGACGTGGGAATCCAGCCACTCGCCGTTGACGTGGCGGAACAGATCGTCGGCGGGGGAGGGGACGGAGGTCTTCGTGGTCGCAGTCGTCATGCCGCCCAGTGTAGGGAGGGGTCGGCGCGGGCCGCCGCCGACCGTGCGACGATGAGCGCATGAAAACAGCGCTTTCCTGGCGTCCGGTGGCGGTCATCGCCGCCGTCGCCGGAATTCTCACCGCCGCGCCCGTGGTCCTCGCGGCCGCGTTCGGCGACCAGGGCGAATCCCTGGAAACCACCCGCACCATCGTCCTCGGCGGCGACGATCCCTCTTTCGGGGCGGAACTCGACGTCCCCGAATCCTGGCCCGACTGCGGCCGGGGCTTCTCCCTGTCCCCCGGATCGCACGAGTACGTCTGCGGCGACGTCACCGTCACCACCCGCTCCGCCCGCGGCGTCCACGACCTCGCCGAATTCGGCAGGCGCGCGGTGCGCTCCCACGTCCTCGCGGACGCCTCGGACATGGACATGCTGCCCATGGGCGTCCCCGCCGACCCCGAGGTCATCGGCTGGGTCGGCGGCGGCCTCGAGTCCTGGGACGGCGACGTCTACTCCGTCGTCGTCCTCGGCCGCGAGATGGGGAACAAGGGCCCCGACGGGATCGTCGCCATCGTCAACGGCGACGGGGACGCGGTCGACGATGCGGTCGCGGCCATCGGCAAGCGGGTCACCTTCGGGGAGGAACGATGAACGGCACGATGAACGGCACGATGCACGGCACGATGACCGCACCACGGCGCGGCGCGAACGTGTGGGCGTTCGTGCTGCTGATGGTGCTGACGGGCGCCGGGGCGGCGCTCAACGCGCTGACGTTCGTCGTTTACGCGACGGTCACGCCGGCGTCGGTGGCCATCGGCGCCGGGCTGATGGTGCTGCTCACCGGGGTGGCGTGGTTCCTGCTCTCCCGGTCGAAGCTGTGGCGGCCCGCGGGGGCGTGGCCGCTGCTCGCGGTGGCGTGGGGCGCGTTCGGCGCCTTCGTGTTCTCCGTGCTCAACGGTGAGGCGATGACCACCATCGCCACCGCCACCGGCTGGGAGGCGGCGGAGGCCTCGTTGGCGGGCGCCTGGCCGGAGGAGGTCGGCAAGACGGCCGGGGTGGCGCTCATCCTGCTGGCGGCGCACCGGATCTGGAACCGGCCGTGGGACGGGCTGCTCGTCGGCATGCTCGTCGGCGTCGGCTTCGAGCTCATCGAGAACGTGCAGTACGGGGCGGCGGGGGCGCTGGAGGACCCGAACTCCGACATGTACGGCCTCGGCATGGCCTGGCTGATCCGCCTCCTGATCGGCGTCGGCCTGCACGTCCTCTTCACGGGAATCGCGGGGTACGGGCTCGGGATTGCCATGCTGCACCCGGACCTGGGCGTCGGAAAGCGGCTGACGTGGGGCGTCGGCGCGTTCCTGGCGGCGCTGACTCTGCATTTCCTGTGGAACTACGACTTCGGGGAGGCCGCGGCGCTGCCGATGATGGTCGTCGTCTACGTCGCGTGCGTGGCCGGGCTCGTGGCGTGCTGGGTGCACGCGCGGCGGATGGCGCGGAAGCTGGGCCCGGTGTTGCAAATGTGATCAGTGGGACGTGTGTGAATGTTGTGACTGGTGGTGTTTCTGTGGGTATAGTGCAAATCATGAAGCCCAGCACCGTGACCTTCCCCGTGTCCCGGCTAACCCGCGCCGCAGTGGCCATCGCCGCGGCGTTGCCGCTCGCCCTCGGCGTGATGACCGCAGCCCCGGCCCAGGCGTTCACAGCCGACTCGCCGACCGGCATCGACGTGTCCAAGTGGCAGCGCCCCGGCGGCGTCGCCATCAACTGGGAAAAGGTCGCCGAGTCCGGCGAGACCTTCGCCTTCATCAAGGCCACCGACGGCCTGGAGGGCGACAGCGAGTACTTCGTGGAGGACTCCGCGGCCGCCGCCGAGGCCGGCCTCATCATCGGCAGCTACCACAAGGCGCACCCGGACAAGGACCCCATCACGCAGGCCGATGCCTACGTCGCCATGCTGAACCGGCAGCCCACCGGCGCCGTGACCCTGCCGCCCGTGCTCGACATGGAGCTCGACGCCGGCATGTCCGCCACCGAGCTGGAGCGCTGGGCCGAGCGCTTCCTCAAGCGGGTCGAGCTGAAGACCGGCGTCACGCCGATGATCTACACCTACCGCTGGTTCTGGCAGGTCAAGATGGGCAACACCGACGCCTTGACCGCCTACCCGCTGTGGCTCGCCGCCTACCAGGCCGAGCCGCCCACCGACGTCCCCGGCGGCTGGTCCGAGCCGCTGTTCTGGCAGCGCTCCTCCACCGGCCGCGTGCCCGGCGTCGTCGGCCCCGTTGACCTGAACACCTTCAACGGCACCGACGAGGAGCTGCTGGAACTGACCCGCGGCAACGTCCCGGACAGCGCCACCGACGGCACCACCGAAATCGAGGAGCCCACCGGCCGCTCCCGCATGGCCCCCAACGGCAACCAGGAGCGCGACGCCGCCGCGGCCGAGGGCGCCGAGCCCGGCGCCGGCTCCCTCGACTTCGAGCCCCGCGGCACCGGCTCGTACCACGTCGACGGCGAGGGCAACGTCACCGAGATCGACGACAGCGGGGACGATGGCGAGGTCAACCCGGTCGCCGGCCCCGAGCTGGTCGACGCCGTGATTGGCGCCGTGGTCGCCGGTTCCACCGAGGAGTCGCTTGCCGACGTCCGCGCCGCGGCCATCGCCGCCGGTGTGCCGGAATCGCAGATTGACCTGCTCATCCGCTTCCTGCAGGACGCCGACATCGTGTCGGTGCCGCTGGGCCTGCTCGAGGACATGCGCTCCTCGGCCGTCCGCGCCGAGGCCGCGGAAGAGGCGGACAACCCGGCGGACGTCGCCGACGAGGCGCCGCGCGCGTCCGACCTCATCGCCGTCATCGCCGGCGCCGGACGCTAAAAAACCGAACTTGCGGCCCCGCCGGGGTTACCGGGGAAGGAACCCCGGCGCGGCCGCACTCCGGGATCCTGGGGAAGGGATCCCGGCTTTGGCGATCGTGCCGGTCAGCCCCACTTGGTGCCCGGCGGACGCCAGGAGCACAGGGCGGGCAGCAGGTCGGCCGGTTCCTCCACGACGATCAGCGATTCGACGTGCTTCGCCCGCACGAGGCCGCCGTCGACCAGTGAATCCAGCAGCGCCAGCAGCGGATCCCAGAAGCCGCCCGGCCCGACCAGGGCGACGGGCTGCTGGTGGATGCCGATGTGCTGGCGCGTCCACACCTCGAAGAACTCCTCCAGCGTGCCCGCGCCGCCGGGCAGCGCCACGAACGCGTCGCCGAGGGCGTACATGCGGTCCTTGCGCTGCGCCATCGTGTCCACGCACTCCAGCCGCGTCAGCCCGCGGTGAGCGATTTCGCGGTCGCGCAGCAGCGTCGGGATGATCCCCGTGACCTCGCCGCCTAAATGTTATAATCATTTGTGAGGTGACTTGTGAACAAGAAAAGACTTTGGCTATGGAT
>DUOR01000334.1 GCA_012838715.1 Actinomycetales bacterium | reverse complement strand
CCGCACGGGCCCTCGGCACCGACCGGGTGTGGGTCGTGCCGGACTGCGGGCTCAAGACCCGCGGCTGGGATGAGACCCGGGCGTCACTGGGCGCACTCGTCGAGGCCACCCGCCTCACCCGCTCCTGGCTGACCGCCGGCGCACGGTAGCCGCGGCGGCCGGCGGCCCGGGATCTCAGCCGAGCAGATCCTCGGGCCGCCGGATGTCGTCGGCGTTGCGGCCCAGCGCCCGGGCCACCAGCGGCGCCCACGGCAACGCCAGGCGGGCCCTCCGCACCAGGTCGGCGTCGAGGAGCACCCGGTCACCGGGGCCGACGGTGAGTCGGCCGTCGGAAAGCACGGCGGCGCGGCGGGCGAAATCCCACGCCACGTCGACCTCGTGCGTGGCCATGACGACGGCGACGCCGGCATCATGCAGGCGGACCAGGGTGCCCAGGAGGTTCCGGGTGGCCACGGGGTCGAGGCCGGCGGTCGGCTCGTCGAGGAGGAGCACGTCCGGCTTCATCGCCAGGGCGCCCGCCAGCGCGACCCGCTTGCGCTGCCCGTAGGACAGCTGGTGGGGGACGCGGTCGGCGAGGTCCGAAATCTCGGCCGCGGCCATCGCCTCATCGACCCGGGCGCGGACCTCCGCCTCGGCCAGGCCCTGGTTGACGGGGCCGTAGGAGACGTCGGCGGCGACGCTGGTGGCGAAGATCTGGTCATCCGGATCCTGCATGAGCATCTGGATGCGGCCGCGGATGCGGTTGCGGCCCTTCCGGCCGTAGTCGTAGGGGCGGCCGTCGAGCGACAGGCGGCCGCCGTGCGGCTCGGCCGCACCCGCGAGGAGGCGCAGCAACGTCGACTTGCCGGAACCGTTCGCCCCGAGCAGCGCCAACCGCTCCCCCGGGAAAATATCCAGGTCGACGCCGCGCAGGACCTCGACGCCGGGGTGCCGGAAACCAGCGCCCCGCACCGAGACCAGGGGCGCGCCCGGATCGGCGGGACGGCCCGCGCCCCCGGAACCGCCCGGATCGGTCATCCCGGCCATGGCAGCCACCCCCTCACCGCGGCGACGACCGCAACGACGGCCACCAGGACCGCGATGGACGCGAGCACGAACCGGCGGTCCCCCGGCCGCTCGATGAGCAGTACCGCGGACGCGCCAGGCTCGGCGCGCAACTCGAGCCCCTCCCCGAGCCGGCGGGCGCGGGAAAAGGCCATGATGAACAGATTGGCGGACTGCCCGGCGACGCCCAGGAGCAGTCCCCGCCGCGTCGCGTGCCCCAGGCGCTGTGCCTGGGCGAGATGCATCGAACGGGCGGACTCGATGAGCGTGCCGGTCATCCGGTAGGTGACGTCGGCGAGGTACGTGACGAATCGCGGGATACCGCGACGGTTGGCCCAGGCCAACAATTCCGACATTGGCGTCGTCACCGCGAAAAGCATGGTGCAGGACACCGCCGCGAATGTCCGGGCGATGGTTTCCGCCGCCCGCTGCGGCCCGGTCGGGGACCACCCCAGCCCATCGGTGCTGACCGACACCAACAGGGGGAAGGACCCGACCGCGACGAACGCAACGGGGGCGAGAACCAACGCCGCGAACAGACGCGGCGGCACGCGCGCCGCGATGGCGGCGCCAACGACGGCCGTCAGTACCACGGGGGCCGCGGGCCACGCGGGCAGGGACACGGCGAGGAGGAGCAGGCCGCCGCAGAGCAGCACCTTCTCCCCCACGTTCCGCCGCGCCCACCTGCCGGTGGCCGCCGCGGCCTCCAGCGCGTTCATCCCCTACGCGGAAAGCCCGGGGTCGGCCGCGGAACCGCGACGTTCCTCGCGCTCCCTGGTACGGCCGCGGAAGTTGCCGATCACGTAGCCGACCACGCCGGCGCCGAGGGCGGCCTGCAGCGCGAAGATGCCGGACTCCACCTCGCCGGGCAGGTCGGAGGTGATCGGTTCGAACCAGGGCTCGTAGTCGGGGTTGTGCTCCTCGACGATGCCCTCGGCCTGGCCGTCGGCGCCGCCGAAGGGCTCCTCCTCATCGGGGTCGCCCGCGTTGAAGAACAACGGGAACGCCGCGAGCAGGGCGATGAGGACGATGATGCCCACCGTCAGCCACGCGCCACCCGAGTTGTTGCCGCCCGAGCTGTTGCCGCCGGGGTTTCCGCCGGAGTTGCTTCCGCCGGGATTCTTTTCCTTCGCCGCGCTCATGTTCGCCGCTCCCTGCCGGTCGATGCTCATTGGTCGGCCCCCGCTCCGGGGGCCGGGGTGGATCCGTTCGCCGCAACGGCGACCGGGTCGGCGCCGTCGCTGGCGCCCTCCCGGATCTCGGCGGCGGTGGCGTCGGAAAGCTCGTTCCGGCGCAGCACCCCCAGCCCGAACAGTTCCTTCTCCGCGACCGTGCGCAGCGCCTTGACCACCAGCACGGTGAGCAGCGCCTCGATGATGGCCAGCGGAATCTGGGTGATGGCGAACAGCGACAGGAACGCCGCCAGCGCGCCGCCGATGCCGCCCGGGTCGGCCGGGTGGGCGATGGCCAGCTGGGACGACGTGACGACGTAGGTGGACAGGTCCGCCAGGAACGCCGCGACGAACACCGCCGGCAGCAGCCCGCCGCCGGCGCGGCGGACGAGCAGGTATCCGCCCCACGCCACCCACGGACCGACGATGCCCATGGAGAACACGTTCGCGCCGAGCGTGGTGATGCCGCCGTGCGCGAGCAGCAGGGTCTGGAAAAGAAGGACGATGGTGGCGATGAGCGCCATCACCGGGGGCCGGAACAGCACCGTGCCCAAACCGGTGCCCGTCGGGTGCGACGTCGAACCCGTCACCGACGGGATCTTCAGGGCCGACAGCACGAACGTGAACGCGCCCGCCGCCCCCAGCAGCATCCCCGCATTCGGGGTTTCCTGAATCAGTTTCTTCGCCCGCCATGCGCCATGGACGACGAACGGGGCCGCGGCCACCGTCCACGCCGCGGCATGACCGACCGGAAGAAAACCTTCCGCGATATGCATGTGCAAGAACTTCCTCACGCGCCCCGGCACCTCGCAGGGACGCATCGAAACCATTCCGGCACGGTTGAGCCGGAAGCGATCCCACGGCCGGTCTCCTGGCTGACGGGGCAGTCACCGCGGCCATGCCCGCTGGCGCGGGAGCATGGTCCCGGTGACGTCCGGTCCGGCGCCTTCCCGTCGCATCCGCGCCTTTCCAATGGCGCGGACCTCAGGTGGCGTGTGCCGGCCGGGGTCACCCCGATCACAGTGGCGAGGGCCGCCGCCCAATTGCAGGGCGTTCCCGAACACCGCGGATCAACGCCAAGTGTAGGCGATGGCTCGGATAGGTCCGCACTACCTCCCGCCGTCGGCTGCGGGCGCCGTGCTTGCCGACGGGGTTCCGCGGCGCCCGCGGGGAACATCGAACACCCCCGGAACGGACACCATCTAGACCGGGCGGGGTAACGGAGGGAAAGGTCACATCCGAATGATTCGGCAGGTCAGCGGCCCATCGTTCGGCATCGAAGGTCCACGAATTGCCAACTAGACCAACCAGTCTGTACAAACTCGGGGACGGGTTGTAGACTCGCCCAACGACGAACACGAGAACCGAAAGGACATCCTGGATGACCATCCACGAGAACATCACCGACCTCATCGGCGGCACCCCGCTGGTGAAGCTGAACCGCATTACCGAGGGCCTTCCCGGCACCGTCGTCGCGAAGCTGGAGTTCTACAACCCGGCCAACAGCGTCAAGGACCGCATCGGCAAGGCCATCGTCGACGCCGCCGAGAAGTCCGGCGAGCTGAAGCCGGGCGGCACCATCGTCGAGGGCACCTCCGGCAACACCGGCATCGCCCTGGCCCTGGTCGGCGCCGCCCGCGGTTACAAGGTGATCCTCACGATGCCCGACACCATGAGCCAGGAGCGCCGCGTCGTCCTCCGCGCCTTCGGCGCCGAGCTGGTGCTCACCCCGGGCGCCGAGGGCATGCGCGGTGCGGTGGAGAAGGCCAACGAGATCGTTGCCAACACCGACAACGCCATCCTCGCCTCCCAGTTCGCCAACAAGGCCAACCCGGAGATCCACGCCGCCACCACCGGCGAGGAGATTTGGAAGGACACCGACGGCAACGTCGATTACTTCGTCGCGGGCGTCGGCACCGGCGGCACCATTTCCGGCGCCGGCCGCACCCTGCGCGGCCACAAGGAGGACGTGAAGCTGGTGGCCGTCGAGCCGTCCGCGTCCCCGCTGCTCACCGAGGGCAAGGCCGGCCCGCACAAGATCCAGGGCATCGGCGCCAACTTCGTGCCGGAGGTCCTCGACCGCGACATCCTCGACGAGGTCATCGCCGTCTCCAACGAGGACGCCATCGCGGTGTCCCGTGAGCTCGCCGCGAAGGAGGGCATCCTCGGCGGCATTTCGGCCGGCGCGAACCTGAAGGCCGCGCTGGAGATCGCCGCCCGCCCGGAGGCCGAGGGCAAGACGATCGTCGTCATCATCCCGGACTTCGGCGAGCGCTACGTCTCCTCCATCCTGTACGAGGACCTGCGCGACTAGCCCCCCACTTTTCCGGCCCCTGACCTGCGCCGGAATGCGTCGGCCCGCCGTTCCCGCGGGCCGTTTCGCATGCCCCGCCGTCACCGTCGCCGGCATCCCCCTCCCCAGCGGGGATGCCGGCGGTTCGCTATGTAAGGTAGATCACCATGAACCAGTTCCTGCGGCTCCTCAAAGAGGACCTGGAAAACGCCCGCGCCCATGATCCCGCCGCGCGGGGTGACGTGGAGAATGCCCTGGTGTATTCGGGGCTGCACGCCATTTGGGCGCACCGCGCGGCCCATGCGCTGTGGTTGAAGGGTGGCGCGGCGAAGGGCCTCGCCCGCATCCTGTCGCAGTTCACCCGTTTCCTGACGGGCATCGAGATCCATCCGGGCGCCACCATCGGCCGCCGTTTCTTCATCGACCACGGCATGGGCGTGGTCATCGGCGAGACCGCCGAGATCGGCGACGGCGTGATGCTGTACCACGGCGTCACCCTGGGCGGCCGCAGCCTGGCGAAGGTCAAGCGCCACCCGACGCTCGAGGACAACGTCACCGTGGGCGCCGGCGCGAAGGTGCTGGGCCCTGTGGTCATCGGCGAGGGTTCGGCCATTGGCGCGAACGCCGTGGTCACGCGGGATTGCCCGCCGGATTCCATCGTCGTCGGCATTCCCGGCGAGGTTCGCCCGCGGAAGAAGGACGAGCACAAGCCGCTGCTCGACCCGGCCGTGTACGTGCAGGGCGACGGCGACTTCATCTGACCCCGCGGCGGCCGCCCGGCCCCGGCCGCTGCTCCCCCACCCGATCGCGAAGGGCGCCAACGGATTGTTCCGTT
>DUOR01000333.1 GCA_012838715.1 Actinomycetales bacterium | reverse complement strand
GCGGTGGGGATGTGGCCGCCGCGGAGCACGCCCTCCTGCGGGTAGTCGGCCATGTGGGTGCGGTTGCCGGCGAACTCCTCGGGGGTGCGCACGTCGATGAGCGTGCCGTCGCCCATCAAGTCGAAGGCGTCGCGCGCGTAGGCGCGGAGCGTGACGTCGTCGCGCTCGACGACGGGGTAATCGGTGCGCGGGTATTCGGGCACCTCGAAGCTGGTGTCGCGCTCCTCCGTCATCCACGCGTCGCGGCCGCCGTTGAGCAGGCGCACGTCCGGGTGCCCGAACAGCTCGAACACCCACAGCGTGTACGCGGCCCACCAATTCGACTTGTCGCCGTAGACGACCACGGTGTCGTCGCGGGAGATGCCCTTCGAGCGCATCAGTTCGGCGAACGCCTCGGCGTCGATGTAGTCGCGCATCGTCGGATCGTTGAGGTCCGAGTGCCAGTCGATGCGCACCGCGCCCGGGATGTGCCCGATGTCGTAGAGCAGCATGTCCTCGTCCGACTCCACCACGCGCAGGCCGGGGCTGCCCAGCCGGGCGGCGAGCCAGTTGCTGGACACCAGGCGCTCGGGGTGCGCGTACTGCTGGAACTGCGGATGGGGGTCGTGCGGGACCGGCATCGAATGCTCCTTCTGCGGGGTTCGCCCGTGGTACTTCCGTGGTTGTTCGCTGGAACGGCCGTGGTTCCCCGGCGGTTCCACCGTGGGTGCGTCGCGCCGCCACAGCGTCGGCGCGACCGGGTCACGTCCAGCTTACGGATGCCGTGCCGGGCGCCCCCGTGCGGGCCGGGGAAACGTTTCGCCGGGCGCCGGTGTGGACGCCGGGTAAATGCCGGATGAACAGTGTAAACAATGGCGCAATAAAGACGCCCGCACCCAGCGGAACTGCTACTTCGAACACTAAAATTCCGCGGTGTGCCGGCGGCCCGTCCGGCGCCCGCGCGCGGAGGCCCGAAAAGGTCGCCGCCGCCGCGAAAAGGCCGCGGCGACCCCGCGGCCCCGAAGAGGAGCAGCCATGCACAAGAACATCGTCGTCTTCGAGGTCGAGGGTGGCCCGGACAAATACATCGACGGCCACCGCCGCGACACCATGCCGATCGTCGAGGCCATCCGGGCGCGCGGCTGGGGCGCCGAGGTCGTCTTCTACCGCCCCGAATGGATCGACGCGCTGTACGCCTACGTGTCCGGCAACTTCGACGGGTACATCTCCCGCGTGAACCCGGGCAACGTCCCGGGCGGCGAGAAGGGCTACTTCGACCTCCTGTCGCGCCTGTCCGCCGACGCCGGTCTGGTGGGCATGTCCACCCCGGGCGAGATGCTGTCGTACGGGGCGAAGGACGCGCTGGTGAAACTGCGGGGCACCGGCCTGGTGCCCCCCGACACCGCCGCCTACTACGACGTCGCCTCGTTCCACCGGGCTTTCCCCGTGTCGCTGTCCCGCGGCGAACGGGTGCTGAAGCAGAACCGCGGTTCGACTGGCTCCGGCATCTGGCGGGTGCGCCTGGCCGACGAAGCGTCGAACGCGTCGGTGGCGCCGGGCGCGCCGCTGCCGCCGGAGACGAAGCTCATCTGCACCGAGGCCGTGGACAACCATTCCGAGGAACGCGAGCTCGGCGACTTCATGGATTTCTGCGACCGGTACATCATCGGCGACGGCGGCATGCTCGTGGACATGCGTTTCCTGCCGCGCATCGTCGAGGGCGAAATCCGCATCCTCTTGGTCGGCCCGACCCCGGCGTTCGTGGTGCGCAAGAAGCCGGCCGCCGGCGGCGACAATTTCTCCGCCACGCTTTTCTCCGGCGCGACCTACACCTACGACAGTCCCGCGGACTGGCCGGGGTTGGTGGCCCACTTCGCCGCGGCGCGCCCCGTCATCGCCGCGCAGCTGGGCGGCGACGACGTCCCCCTCATCTGGACCGCCGACTTCATGCTTGACGACGACGGCATGGGCGGCGATTCGTACGTCCTCGGCGAAATCAACTGCTCCTGCGTCGGTTTCACGTCGGAGCTGCACATGGGCATCCAGGAGCTGGTCGCGAACGAGGCGATTAAGCGCGTCGAGGCGAAGTTCGGTCCGGCGGAACAGTCCGTCGAACCCGCCGATGTCGCCCGAGAACGGTTGGAAACCGCCGACGTGGCCCGGGAGCGGTTGGAGACCGCCGGCGCCGGCGTGGAAGTCGACCGGCGCGGGGCAACCGGCGCGAATCAGTTGATGCGTTGGCGGGGCCGCAGCTCCTCGTAGCCGTCGCCGGTCCACGTGAGGAAATGCCGGTAGATGGTGGCGTTCGCCATCGAGCGGCCGCCCGACGTGTCGTGTTCGAAAGTGATGATCTCGCGGTTGCCGTCCTCGTCGGGTTCACCGACCTCCGCGTTGTAGAACATGATGTCGCCGTCGCCCATGTAGTCGCCGTCGCCGCCGCCGTCGGGAAGCGAGCGGAAACCGTCGCGCACCGGGTGCAGGGCGATGACCCCGTTCCAGCGCCCCGGGTTGTACGAGACGAACAGCGCCCCGGCGGCGTCGGGGCCGTCGGTCGCGAATCCCCACGCGCCGGCGGCGCTGTACGGGCCCGTGTAGGACCATTTCACGTCCCCGGAAGCGTCCACCGCCGCGATGTGGCCCGATCCGTTATCGGCGTCGGTGTCCGGGTACACGGTGAAGACGCGGGTGGGGCCCCACGACGGGTGGTCGATGTCGCGGCTGTCGATGTCGCACCGCGACGGCGAGGCGCAGAATTCGGAGACGGCGTCGTCGGTCACGGCGGACAGGTCCCTGCCGCCGAAACCGAAACCGCCGCCGCGGTTGTCCCGGCTTCCTCCGGTGGAATCCCCGTCTACGCGGCCGTCCCGTCCGCCCCCGCCGTCGTCGCCGAGGCCCACATCACCTTCCCACTCGGGAGGGGCGAGGATCGTGGTCGTGGCGCCGTCGACCACGCCCCGGCCGAATTCGGTGGCCACCAGCTCCGGGGAATCCCCGTCATCGCCGCCGCCGAACCCCAGGGGCCCGTCGCCGTCTCCGGAACAGCCGCCCAAAAGTGCCGCGCAGGCGAGCACCGCGGCCACGCGG